>JANPGQ010000687.1:0-2962 GCA_031423975.1 Cytophagales bacterium
GTTTGCCTCCTCTACCGAGGAATCTGCTTTTTCTCCACTTCCTTAGTCATTTTTTGACCTAATTCAGCATCAATCTCAAATTCTACCGATACATCTAATTGGTCAACAGATGGATTCAATTTTTTGATGGCTGAGTGTGACGTGTCAAATTCACGTTCGCCTGATATAGAATTGTATTCCTTTTCAGTAAGCCCGCCTTGATTTCCCGAATAGTCGTTGAAACGTACAGAAACGTTCTTTTTGTCTAATTTACCACCTTCCCAACTCATTACGGTGCCACCCAAATCCCAGCCAATTCCCGTCATGGTGAAAGTTTTGCCATTCAAAGCTACTATTTCCGAAAGCCTCATGCCCAATCTTAATCCTTCACGAGAAACCCAAGGAGATATTAAGGCTAAACCGCCATTATCTGCCACTTTAGCTTTCACCATTACGTCTTGAATTTCCTTAAAATCTTTGCCATCTTTCCAATATATTTCTACTTCTTTGTCGGTATCTGGAAAAAGTTTTGTGGCATTGAATTGTCCTTCGCCCGTTTCAATAATGGCATCCTTTTTAATATTTTCTTTGCCAAATTTCTTTTCAAGTCCTTGTAAACTAACGCATTGTAAAATATCTTCTAAATATAATATTTCTGCTTTTGGAGTATCAGTAGCAACAGAATCTTTGGAAATAAGGGCTGTTTTTACAGAATCTTTATTGTCAGTTTGAGCTTGTTTTTGAGTACAGCCACTCAAGTACAGTAGGGTAATAAAGCTAAGGATTATCTTTTTCATTTTAATAATTGTGATTTTTAGTTTAACAGAAAATATTTTTTGGCAATAAAAATGGTATTTTTGACGTATTCTTATGATAGTGAAACGCTGTATTGATTACCATAAATTTCTTAAAATTTCATTACAAAAGTAGTTTAATTTTTAAAAATAAGTATAGGTAAAAAATAAATTGAGAATTAAAACTTATAAGGTTTGACACTTAACTTCTTCATTACAAGATTATTATCCAAAACCTTATAGGTTTAACTAATTATTTGCTCATACTTATTACTAATTAAAACATAATCCATCTCATTCTTTTCAATTAACCAATCAATGATTATACGAAAAATTTTACTCTTCTCTTGCTTGCTGATTTCTTGCCAACTGATTGCCCAAAACCCTAAATATACAATTAGTGGTTACGTGCGTGAAAAGGGGAGTCAAGAACATTTGATTGGAGTAAACGTCTATCTACCAAGCACTTCCACGGGTACTGTTACCAATACTTACGGGTTTTACTCGCTCACTTTACCCGCTGCCGATTCAGTTACCTTGGTTTTTTCGTATGTCGGTTACGAAAGAATTATTCGTAAAATTGCTCTTGATAAAAGTATCGAACTAAATATTACTTTAGCTTCTGCGGTGGAGTTGCAAGAAGTGGTGGTGGATGCTAAACGTCAGCAAGAACGAGTGAGTGAATCGGTTCAGATGAGTAAAATCGAAATTCCAATTAGCCAAATCAAAAAAGTGCCTACTTTTTTGGGTGAAAAAGACGTTTTGCGGGTTTTGCAATTGATGCCAGGCGTGCAGAAAGGCTCAGAAGGACAAACGGGTATCTACGTGCGTGGAGGCGGACCCGACCAAAATTTGATTATTTTGGATGATGCCATTGTTTATAATGCCAACCACCTTTTTGGCTTCTTTTCGGTTTTTAATGGCGATGCTTTAAAAAGCGTAGAACTGACCAAAGGCGGTTTTCCTGCCCGATTTGGTGGGCGACTTTCATCAGTCATCGAACTGAATATGAAGGAAGGAAATAAAGAAAAACTGCACGGAGAAGGCGGAATTGGCTTAATTTCTTCCCGCTTAACCTTGGAAGGACCTCTCAAAAAGAATAAATCTTCGTTCATTATTTCGGGCAGAAGAACTTATGCTGATATTTTGGCAAAACCATTTATCGCCGCTGCTCAAAAAGGACAAGCTGACCAAACTACGGCAGGATATTATTTTTATGATTTGAACGCCAAAGTAAATTATGACTTCGGAAGAAAGGATAAATTGTATTTGAGTGGGTACTTTGGGCAAGATAAATTTGCCGTAGAAACCGTAAGTCCCACTGCCTTAAATGCTTCGGGTATGAATTGGGGAAATAATACGGGTACTTTGCGTTGGAATCATTTGTTTGGCGATAAACTTTTCAGTAATCTCTCGCTGATTTTTAGTCAATATCATTTCAACATTTCTTCGCAACAAAATACCACTGATGCCACTACCAATTTGGCAACCACTTACAATTTACAGTATGATTCGGGTATCAGAGATTTGACGGCAAAATATGATTTAGACTTTTTTCCAAATCCAAGACACGCTATAAAGGTGGGTTTTCAAACTATTTTTCACCGCTTTACGCCCAGTGCCGTCGTGATTCAGGACTCGGATATTAATTTGTACGAAAATAAAATTGAAAATATTGATGTCATAGAATCTGGCATTTACGCCGAAGATGTGTGGCAACCAACCCCAAGGCTCAAAATGAATATTGGTTTGCGTGCCAGCAATTACCAAACCACAGGCATAAATTATTTACGTCCAGAACCCCGCATTGCGGCAGCTTACAAAGTGAAAGACGACTTGGCTTTCAAAGCTTCCTATGCTTTGATGAACCAATATGTTCATTTGCTTTCAAATACGGGCTTAGGATTGCCCACCGATCTTTGGGTGCCTTCAACGGATAAAATCGCTCCGCAACAATCAGAACAAATTGCGGCTGGTTTTGCCAAAGATTTTGATAAAAAAGGCTTAACATTTACCATTGAGGGCTATTATAAAAATATGAGCAACCTGATTAACTATAAAGAAGGAGCCAGTTTTTTATTGATAAATAATCCCACGGGAGCCAATAAAGTACGTTGGGAAGATAATATCACTTCGGGAAAGGGATGGTCTTATGGCTTGGAGTTTTTACTGCAAAAGAAAGTTGGCAA
>JANPGQ010000688.1:0-4214 GCA_031423975.1 Cytophagales bacterium
TTCACGGGTGGAATCTTCTTGATTGAACGTTACGTAAAAAATCGTTGGGAAGTAGAAACTGGACTCCGCTATGACTTTCGAAATGCCCAAGCGTTTGGCTTAAATTCTTCGGGACAATACTTCGATAATACCTTCAATTTCAATAATTTATCCGCCACCGTTGGAGCAAATTATACCCCCAACGATGCCCTAAATTTCAAATTGAACCTTGCCAACGCATGGCGTTCACCCAATATGAACGAGTTATTTTCGGACGGAATTCACCACGGAGCCGCCGCTTATGAAAAAGGAAATATCAACCTCCAACCCGAAGTTGCCCACAATTTATCTCTAAGCACCAACTACCAAAAAGAAAAAATAGCCCTTGAATTAACCACTTATCTCAACTATATCAATGATTTTATCTACCTAAAACCACGCTCAGAAAATGGCGTTTTGCAAACTGTCCTCACCGTCAGAGGAGCATTCCCCGCCTTCGACTATACCCAAATAGATGCACGTTTTATGGGCGTAGATTTATCAATCAACTATCTGATAACCAAACAATTGTCACTGACCGAAAGATATTCAACCGTCAGAGCAAAAGACATCAAAAACAATATTTTCATCGTAAATATCCCATCCGATCGTCTGGAAAGCACCCTAAAATACAGCTTCAAAAAACCTGAAACCTACTTAAGCCTAAGCAACCAAATAGTAGCCCAGCAAACCAAAGTAGAAGCCAACTCAGACTTCCTCGCCCCACCATCCGCATACACGCTATGGCGAATAGACGCAGGCATAAAAATCAAGAAAATAGCTTTGGGATTCACCATCAACAACGCTCTAAACACCTCCTACCGAGAATATCTAAACCGTTTCAGATACTTTAGTGACGATATGGGGAGGAATATTTCTTTGCGGGTGCGGTATGTAATGTAGCACGGTAATCCCTTGCCGTGTGGTGAACGAAAATTCAAATCAAATCATTTTATTTTTTCAGAAAAAATCTACTTGATCGCTCCCTATTGTCAATTTTGGAAAACCCTTTTATTCTCCTTGTCATTCTGTAAAGAATCTAGAGGATGGCTTCGTAATGTCGATTTTTGAGATTTTATCCATTCAAAACTTAAAGCCTTAATGTTTTTCTTCATAGCAAAATAAAACCTTACCTTGAATTGGGCATTGAGAGCTATGCTACAGTCAAGGCTCTTGCTCCAAGTTTTGTTGATACACGACTTTGGGATGAAGCCCGAAATGGTGATTTTGTGAAACGCCCAATTATCGGTAAATTTGAACATCAGGTGGGTGGTTATTTACGACTTAGGTTTGATAATGATACTACCACAGTTGGCGTTACGGGTACGCACCCTTTTTGGTCTGAGGATAGACATACGTGGGTAAAGGCACAGAATTTAAACATTGGCGAAAACCTAAAAACACAATTCGGAACCGCTATCCTTACCCAACGCCAAACCCTTGAAACCAAAACAACCGTCTATAACCTCGAAGTTTACCAAGACCATAATTATTTGGTTTCTGAGGATAGATTGTTGGTGCATAACGATTGCTCAGCAGGCCGTTCTGGAAAACAAGACAGGTTAAAAGAATTAGCAGAAGATGACAAACTGGGAAGTGCAGATAGAGGTTAGATACAGCAAGAGATAAATTCAATTGAACGAGGAAGTGAAAGATTAGCAAAAGATGGAGTTACTTTAAAACCTCAAAAGAATATCAGAAACCCTCCTGGTAAACAACTCGCTCACCGCAGAGGTAAAGAGGCAAGAAAAGGATATGGATATGAACATTCAGATTTACAAGATACCGATTTACATCAATTACAACATAAACATGAAGGGTATAAATAATATGGAAGAACACATTAAAGAATTAGAGAAAGTAATTACTCAAATAGATGATGAATTTGGTGGAGATATAGGTTTTATACCTCCAATATCCCTTGATGTAGTAAATAATTTATCAATTAGGATGGGGGTGGAGATTCCTGCTATTCTCATCCATTTTTACACTAAAATATCAAATGGTCTAATTATTGGCAACAAAAGGATATTAAGTATTGAAGACCATTTACAGAAAAAGACTCTAATTGATAATATTGAGCGGGTTAATAATCCAGTTCTTAGTTTTTGGTTTAAAAATCGCTCTCAAATATTTAATGATTATCTTATTATTGGAACAGACGGACAAACCTGTTTCTGTTTTTCAAAAAAATATACTTTTGAAAATCCTAAATTATATATATGTGAAAATGCAAATTCACAAAAAGGTGTAGATTTCAACTTATTAAATATAGATTTTGCGGGACTTATTAAGCAAATGGTCATTAACGAATTTGAAGATTTATGAAAAATGCAAAAACAAAAATATTTAAAAATTCCGTAATCACCAGTTTGTTACTAAGCACCCTACTATGTTTTTTATGGGCATTTGTGAGTATTGGGCATCAAGATAAGACTAAACCACAAAATCAATTTTTGCAGTCTTGGGATACATTGGCAACACCTTTAACGGAGCTAAGTCCTGCCATATTACAAGCACAGGAGGTAGCCAATCAGCAAGAAAGCGTTATTCGTTGTTATACACCCAAAGAGCAAAAAGAGTATTTTACAGCCATTGATAACCAAGAAATCACACCCCAAACGTGGCGGTGGGTACGCTTGGAGCATCATAAACCAGATGGAAGCCGAAGTATTATTTCGCTACGTCGTCCCAATGCTTGGTTTTTGGCAAATGGAGTAACTGCCACAGGCAAACAGATATATATAGAACTACCCGAAATGGGTATTATGGGCAATGCCAATGTATTGGCTTTTGCACCTAATCGTTTAGATACACGTCTTTGGCACGAGAACCGAAATGGGGATTATATAGACCGCCCCATCACAGGAAAATTTGAACACCAAAGTCCTGTGGTATTATGGCTCAATTGTCCCAACATCGAACCAATCGGTACAATGCCAAACCATCCATTTTGGAGCGAAGACCGTCAGGAATACATAAAGGCAAGCGATTTACAGATAGGCGAACAACTCCATACACAAAATGGAATAACCGTATTAAGTCAAAAGCGATTAGAGCAAAAGCCAACAACAGTCTATAACCTCGAAGTTTACCGAGACCATAATTATCTTGTATCGAGTAGTGGAGTTTTGTTGCATAACGAATGTGGAGTTGATGGAAAATTAAAGTTTGAAAATAATCCTAAGCATGGTAAAAATAATAAAGGTAATGCGAATAAAGCTCCTGATAATCCAGACGTTTCTTTGGAAAATTCTTATGGGGTGTCAGAAAATTCAACCCGTAGGATAGGTGTAGATAGAGAATCAGGAGAATTTAATGTTTTTGATGAACATACCGAGGGTACTTTTCATGGGCATTCAAGAAGTTGGGGTGAACTTTCACAAGACATGAAGAATGTACTCATAAAAAATAAAGTAGTAAATGTGAAAGGTAAAATATTAAAACCAAAATGAGAAGCAAATATGAAATATGAACATTTGATTTATGATGATAAAGATAAAGTAGATGCTCTTTTAAATTCTAACGATAGTGAGATTATTTCAAAAGTCATCGTGGGCATGATAAATGGTATCGAAGACTATGATTGGCTGGAAGAGAGGCTTTTCAGATTAATAAATAATGGTGATTTTTGGGTGAGACTAAATGCGATAAAAGGTTTTAGCGATTTAGCAAGAATTCACAAATCAAAAATAGATAAAAACAATATTCAAGAGAAATTAAGAAATCTAAAATTAGAATATCAACAGTTAATCGTGGCGATTGATGAAACCAATGAAGACCTTGATATTTTTATTAAAACCCAAAAGTAAAAATCCATAAATACTCATAAGAATAACATTATGAAAAAGTTACTCCTCCTAACATACTTATTGTTTCACATTGGCAATGTTTATGCCCAAATAAATCATTCCACGGGTACAGCCTAAATAGGATTCCCTTTGCTCACCTTGCAAGAGGGCAAATTATCCGTACCCATATCCATCAACTATGATGCAATAAAAGTCTTTTTAAATCAATTCTTTGTAAATACAAACGCCCTTTACTCATTTCTGAATAAAGGGCGTTTATTTTAATAATTTGGGGTTTATTTACTTTCCCGCATGTGATTGCAGTATCATCAACGGCAGTAGGCTTAACTTCTCTGTTCGAGATGGGAAGAGGTGAACACTACTCCTATCAACCCCATAAAGTCT
>JANPGQ010000689.1:0-1596 GCA_031423975.1 Cytophagales bacterium
TTTCATATTTCAAGCAAGGGCTTTCGATAGTCAAAGCTAAGGTTTGGTCTTTGAGAATGTTTATTGGCGTACTAAACGATATTTTTAAAAATGCTGACCAAGGAAAACTCCTGTATGTCCAGTAGTAAAGTGCGTTTGCCCCACATTTAAGTGACTCCCCGAATACAGCATACAAGAGGAGTTTTGATTGACCAATTAATAGCCATGAGAAGACGTTTCAAAACCCTTAAAGAATACGGAGAAACGATTTTTAAAGACATGATTCCAGAAACAGATTTGAAGGGCGCAGTGATGTTAAAAGCAAATCAGTTTGCTTCGTGCTATATCGAAAATAAAGGAAAGGGAAATTTTGAAATCAACCCCTTGCCCATCGAAAGTCAAATTTCGCCAATGTTTGGAATCGTGGTAAAAGATATTAATCAAGACGGAAATTTGGATCTTTTGACCATTGGAAATGATTACAGCACCGAGACCCTCACGGCAGATATGATGCAGGAATTGGCAATTATTTAGTAGGAGATGGCAAAGGAATTTTCAAAAATATATCGGTCAGAAAAAGTAATTTCTTTGTAATAGGCGATGCAAAAAAATTAGCAGAACTAAAAATGAAAGACGGTTCGAGTTTGTTCTTAGCTTCTAAGAATAATGATAAAATGCTGGCTTTTAGGAAAACAAAAAAGAATCTGTAAGAATTTAGTAAAAGTACCCAATGACGCATTCAAAAGAGACGAAAAGACAACCTGATTCTCCTTAATAGTCAACTTTTCTTAACTCAATATTCGGTAATAATACTTTTCGAGGGTCAAGTTCGAGCGATATTGTTTTTTTGTCATGGGAAAAATAAACGTTTCTGATTGTTTTTTAATAGATAACTTTCCAATTAAATGGCTATTATAATGGTATGAGCCAGTTTGATAAATATAAGCAAAAACCTGCTTCGGTCTTTACCCGCATGGTTGGCGTTAATTATGGGACATTTTTCATAATCTTAGATAAATTACAAGTTGCCTTCATTGAGTATCAAAATGAACTACTAATCAGAAAAAGAGGGAAGAAATGTTCTCTTCTTTTAGCAGACCAGTTACTTTTGACTATGTTGTATTTACGCAATTACGATACACTCCTTAATATCGGTTTTCAATTTGGTATCAGTGAATCGTATGCCCAAAAGCGGTACACATTTACCAAAATGTTGTTATTACGATGTCTAAATTTACCCGATGAAGAATCTTTAAAAGATGCTATTCAAGGTCATAAAGTTGCCATAGATGTAACCGAGCAAGCCATTGAAAGACCTTTACAAAATCAAGAAGACTATTACAGCGGAAAAAAAGTTACACACCATAAAAGTTTTGTTAATTGTGTGTCTTTTAACTGGATTAATCTATGCTATTCGTTTTGGTAAGGGAAAATCACATGATTTTGAAATGTTCAAAAGTGCTAATTTTGATTTATCGGATGAATTAGAGATTAGTGTTGATTCAGGCTTTCAAGGAATTCAACACCTTCATTCAAAGGTCGAATTACCTCAAAAGTCATCAAAAAAACCATTAACCAAAGAATAGAAAAGGAAAAATACCAAAAAAGCATCCAAAA
>JANPGQ010000690.1:0-6184 GCA_031423975.1 Cytophagales bacterium
TGTTCTCGCTCCACCCGTTCTTGGATTTTTTTGCCATCAAGATTTTTGTTTTTCTGTTCATCAGAAAAATCATCTACAGCAATTATGTAGTTAAAATTGTCTTTGTTAAGTCGCTCAATAAGACAACTTCCAATGAAACCAGCGGCACCCGTAACAATAATCATAAAGATTGGGAATAAATTGTATTTATGCGTGTTAGGTAAGTATTAAAAACCTTCAAAATTATCATTATCTTTTGATTAAAACTATACACGATTTGTTGAAAAAATATAAATTTTCTAATATTTCTTAGATATTTCTACTCAATTTTAAACGAAGTTCACTATTAAATCCAATAAATCAATAAAAAAGCTGTTTTAGAGGAAATTTTAAAAATCATATTTGAAAATATTCAATAATTAGATTTTTTTGAGAAATCAATTTTCGTAATTTTGTGGCATTGATGTTCGATGTTTGTTTTTCGATGTTCGGTTTTGCAGAAATTGCTTTTTTCCAAAACCGAACATCGAACCACGAATATCGAACATCGAAAAAGAAATTTGCTAATGTTTTCCCAAATTTCTTCCACATTTTAAATACTGAAAACAATGGTTTACGTTAGTAGAAAAGAACATTTCAATGCCGCTCACAGGCTGTACAATCCAAATTGGACGGAGGAAAAGAATCAGGAGGTTTTTGGACCATGCTCAAATATCAATTGGCACGGACATAATTTTGAACTCATCGTTACGGTAAAAGGCAAACCAGATCCCAACACAGGCTTTGTGATAGATTTGAAGGTTTTGGGGGATATTGTCAAACAAGAAATTATTGAAAAAGTTGATCATAAAAACCTCAATCTTGATGTAGATTTTATGCAAGGCAAAATGGCAAGTTGCGAGATTTTTGTGATGGAAATTTGGAATATTCTCGCTCCAAAAGTGGCAGAAGCCTCCAAAACAGCTCAATTGCATAGCCTTCAATTATTTGAAACACAGAAAAATTTTGTCGAATATTTCGGCGAATAGAGTGTGATTGAGTGATTAAGTGAATAAACACACTCAATCACCAAATCACTCAATCACCAAATAACCAATGAAATACTACATCATCGCAGGGGAGCGTTCGGGGGATTTGCACGGCTCGAATCTCATTAAAGGAATTCGCAAAAACGACCATGATGCTCAAATACGTGCTTGGGGCGGAGAAATGATGCAATCAGCTGGTGCCGAGATAGTTAAAAATTACCGAGATCTTGCTTTTATGGGTTTTTTTGAAGTTGTCAAAAATCTCCCAACCATTTTGGGCTTCCTCGCTTTCTGTAAAAAAGACATTCTTAAATTCAAACCAGACGTTGTTATCCTGATAGATTATGCAGGATTTAATATGCGAGTAGCCAAATTCGCTAAAACTTCGGGAATCAAAACCTTCTATTATATTTCTCCAAAAGTATGGGCATGGAATCAATCAAGAGCTTTGAAAATCAAGGCTTTTGTGGATAAAATGTTTGTGATTTTTCCCTTTGAAAAGGCATTTTTCAAAAAATATGATTACGATGTTGAATACGTGGGAAATCCCTTATTTGATGCTATAGCCGACTTTACACCCGTTGAAAATTTCAGAAAAGAAGCTCGTTTGGGTCAAAAACCAATTATCGCTTTGTTGCCTGGAAGTAGGAAACAAGAAGTAGAAACCATGTTGCCTCTGATGATGTCGCAGGTTTATGAATTCCCTGACTATCAGTTTGTTATCGGAGCAGTTTCTAATCTTCCGAAAGAATTATACGCTCGTTGGCAGTCTATTTTTCCAGTAAAATTTGTCATGGATGATGCGTACAATTTGCTTTCTGTAGCAGATGCTGCCTTAGTAACTTCAGGAACGGCAACCCTTGAGACTGCCCTTTTTAATGTTCCGCAAGTAGTTTGTTATCGGGGAGGTTGGGCAGCCTATCAAGTCTATAAACGAGTAATTCGAGTTCCTTTTGTTTCTTTGGTAAATTTGATTGCGGGAAGAGAAGTAGTAAAAGAATTGTTACAATATGATTTGAACAAAGAGAATCTTACCACAGAATTATCCAAAATCACAATTAATCCAGAAACTCGAAAGGCACAATTGGAAGGTTATGCTGAAATTAAAAATATTTTGGGCGAAGCTGGAGCTTCTGAAAGAGCAGGAGAATTGATGGTTTTGGCAGTAAAAACGGTGAACGAGAAAAGATAAACGGTCTATAAATTAGTCTTCCATTATCCAGAAAAAACTATTTTTCTAAAACCAATCTTCCTTTTAAAGTATTAGCAATCCATTCTTTTTTCACACCACCAATGGTATTATAAAAGCGGGCTATAACTCTTAAATCTTCCTCCATATCTTCCGTAAGAAAATACGGTTTGTTAATCACAACTACTTTTCTGGCGTAATCAAATCCAATCATGATAATTGGAACATTAGCATTCTTAGCCATATAATAAAAGCCGGTTCTGAGCTTTGAAACAGCTTTTCGTGTGCCTTCGGGGGCTAAAGCAATGTGTAAGTGTTCATGAGAATTAAATAGATTGACAACTGATTGAACCATATCATTTTTGCTAAATCTCTCTACTGGTATCCCGCCAAGTCCTTTGAAAATCCATCCAAAAAAACCTTTAAACAGTTCAGCTTTCCCTAAAAAACTTAATGATATATTATTAGCTGTTTCGATTTCAGCCCTTGCTCCCAAACCAATAGGAAAATCAAACCAAGTTGCGTGAGGGGCAACAATACATATGGTTTTGGGATATTCAATCGGGAATTTACCTTCAAGTTTCCAACCAATTATTCTAAAAAAATACGTTAAAAAATATTTTGACATTTATTTCGATGTTTGATGCTCGTTTTTCGAAAACAAGAATCAAAATTTATGGTTAGGATTTAATTAAGCCATAAATGTAATTATTTCTTGATTAAATAGCAATTTATTTTACCAAAACATCTACTTCCATAAAGGGATAAGGCGTGAAACACAGGATAAAAATAATCAAAGTAAGCCAGCCTAAAAGTTTACGTTTGAAATCCAAAGGCTCATCAATTTCCACTTCTGGATGATAAACTCCCAATATTCTTCCTAATAAAAATAGAAATGGCAAAAATCCTGAAAAACCATGAAGATTAGCGATTTGAGGAATATTAGACAACAAAAACTGAGCCACAACAACGCTCAGACTTATTATCCAAGACATGGTTCTATTGTCGGGTGAAATCCTTGAGAAACAGACTCTTAGGAAGAAAATATAGAGCATCAAGTAAAAAATAAAGTCTCTTTCATCGGTAAACATTCCACCATTTCCGATGGTCTGAATTTCTTTAATGGAGAATAATCCATACCCCGCAAAGAGGGCAAAACCAATGAAAATTACGGGGGAAATAATGTTAAATTTCTTTTTACCGATTAATCCGTACAGAATATGTCCACCATCTAATTGACCAATTGGAAACAGATTTAATGCTGTGAAAAACAAGGAAATATAGCCCGCCCAAAGGAATGGATAGTGCATTAATTCAAAATTGGGGGGTAATAAAGTTTGGTCTGCTACGTAAGTTTTGAAAAATTTGAACAATAGATTATCCCCCAAAACGATTTGTCCGCTCAAAAATTTGGGAATCCTTAAAACCTCCTCGGCATAATTTGCTCCATATTGGCGATAATCTGGGTGAATTTTGAAGATATATTCCAAAGGTGGTAAATGTGTAAATCCATAATATAGTACGCCCAAAGAAACCACAAAACCTGCCAGAGGTCCTGCAATGCCAATATCAAAAAACTCCTTGCGTGAACGTGTACGCCCAGTCATGCGGATAACCGCCCCCATTGTTCCGATGCTAAGGCTGGTTAAAGCACTTCCCCATAGGGGAATAAAGTAGGGCAGTGAGGTTTTAATTTTGTAATATCTTGCCGTGAAGTAATGTCCAAATTCATGGCAAGTCAAAATCGTGAGAAAGGGAATTGAGAACTGAAATCCTTGCCAAAAATCTTCGGGAAAGTGGAGTTTATTGGGTTCGTCTAAAAACAAAAAAAACTTTCCATTGATGGCTTCCGCTCCAGCTAAGGTACTGGTAATGAGGGTTGTAATAAATAATAAGGCTTGAATTATTTCGGTTTTGTATTTCATAAGGGTACCAGCAGTCGGCTTTAGGCAGTCAGCTATTGGCTACCATTTTTATTTATAAACTATTACTTATTATTGAAACCTCAATCCCTAATGCTATCCGTCGATAGCCAAAAGCAGATAGCCGACTACCTATTTAAAATAATCCAAAATCGTAAATTTATTTGGCACAATCTGTATGGTTTTGATTCCTAATTTTTCGGCAGCTTTCAGGTTTGGTAACATATCGTCCAAGAACAAAGTTTCTTTTGGCAAAATCATGGCTTCATCCATCAATTGCTGATAAATAGCTTTGTCAGGTTTTGCCATACCCATCTCATACGAAAGAAAAGCACATTCAATAAATTCTTCTTCAATAATATCTGTGCCAGTAACTTCAATAATCATTTTTTGCACTTTTTTGAAGTGAATATGATTGGTATTTGAAAGAATAAATAGACGGTGATTTTGTGCTAATTTCTTGATTAACTCAATTCTTTGGGGGTCAATGGGTAGTAATAAGGCACAAAATGCTTCATCAATATCAATATCAGTAGCATCTAATAATAAATTACTTTTCAAAAGTGTCCTAAACTGATTATCGGTAAAAAGTCCTTTTTCGAAATCTTGCCATAGTTTTTGGTCAGTCATAATTTCGGCAATTTCTTCAACAGAATAACCTTTTGAAAGTTTGGCGAGTGCTTGAAAAGTAAGTGAGAAATCAATGTCGATAATGACATTTCCTAAGTCAAAAATTATATTTTCCATATTTTTAGGTGGTTGGCTTTCGGCTATCAGCAATCGGCTTTCATTCGTTGACATTTTTTGATTGCCGAAAGCCGATTGCCGAAAATCGAGAACATTATTGATATACCCCCATATTGCCAAATTTTTCAATTCTTTGGTTGATTCTTTGGGTCGGGGTAATAGTTTGTAGTTCTTTTATTGTTTTAATAATGACGTTTTTAACAATTTCGATGGCTGCGCTCGGATTCAAATGAGCTCCTCCAAGTGGTTCAGGGATGATTCCGTCCACCAGACCATTCCCCTGCATATCTTTGGCAGTAAGTTTTAGGGCTTCGGCGGCTTGTTCTTTAAAATCCCATGAACGCCAAAGAATAGACGAACAAGATTCGGGTGAAATAACAGAATACCAAGTATTTTCTAACATCAAAACTCTATCACCAATGGCAATTCCTAAAGCTCCGCCAGACGCACCTTCGCCGATAATGATACAAATAACGGGTACTTTTAACATGAACATATCTCGAATATTACGAGCAATGGCTTCTCCTTGCCCCCGTTCTTCAGCTTCTAATCCTGGAAATGCACCGGGGGTATCAATCAAAGTAATGATGGGTTTTCCAAATTTTTCTGCCATTTTCATCAATCTTAGAGCTTTTCTGTATCCCTCTGGATTTGGCATTCCAAAATTTCTTAATTGACGTTGTTTGGTATTTCGCCCTTTTTGCTGACCAATAACCATCACACTTTGGTCACCAATTTTTCCAAAACCACCTACCATCGCTTTATCGTCGCCCACGGTTCTATCACCATGAATTTCGATAAATTCATCACACATTTGTTCGATATAGTCGAGAGTATATGGACGTTCGGGATGGCGGGAAAGTTGAACACGTTGCCAGCGAGTGAGGTTTGCGAAAGTTTCTTTTTTGAGTGCTTCAATATTGGTTTCTAATTGTGACACCGCCATTGAGACATCAACATTATTATCAAGAGCCAATTTTTTCATCTCCACCAATTTGGTTTCAAGGTCGGCAATTGGCTTTTCAAAATCTAACAAAGTACGCATGGGCTTTTTAGTTATTTAGAGAATAGTTAATAGAGAATAGTTTTATTGACAAGATCAATTTGCTATTATATATAAATTCTATTCTTTGTAAAATTTTTGGTCAGTGAATGTCTTACAAAATTAGGCAATAAAGATTTGTGTGGAGAATTATTTATTGAAAATTTGTAGTAAACCTAAATTTTGAAGGGTAAAAGTTCGTTATTTTTTTAGAAATAAAAGAACAAAAAGGCTTCAGTTTGTTACTAAAGGTAGAAATACATTGGAAGACAAACTA
>JANPGQ010000691.1:0-11603 GCA_031423975.1 Cytophagales bacterium
AATAAACATATTCCTCATACTCGTATTAGATGTCCATTTGTCTCTATTAATGAGTTTAAATTTAACATAACTACTGAAAATGCTTTAACTCATGCTGGCAAAATATTTGGAATAAAGGATGTAATGATTGATGTTCCAAAATTTGACGATGAATTCTATTTAAAATCAAGAACAAAAGACAAATTTGTTAATTTTTTAAAATCGGAAATTATACAAAAAAGTTATTTAGAACTTGCTAAAAATGATATTTTAGGATTAGAAATACAGATTTCAGATGACAAGCCTAATTTCTCCCTCCAAACAAGACCTCGAAATGTATATTGGATTTACTGTGAAAAAATCAAAGTAGAATCAAAAGTTGAAACTTTAAAACTTTGGTTTGACCTCTGCAAACTCACCCTCGACAGACTAATTGAAATTGGAGAAGCGGAAGACATTAGCCCTGATTTTCAATAGGTTATGATAAGGAAAACTATTTGTAGAAACACTTTTACCCCTTCATCAAATTGATAGAATAAGGCAACGAAATCTGGAAAACTGTCTGATTATCAGTCGATTGCACTTCAATATTTCCTCCGTGTAGTTTTACGATTCTGTTTACTAAAGATAAACCTACGCCGTAACCTTTGATATTGGCAGTATTCTGACTTCGATAAAAAGGCTCAAAAATTAAGTCCATATCGGGCTTTGCCATTTTTCCTTGATTGGCAAAATTAACCTCAATACAATTTTTCATAAAGTGTAAACTCACTTTAACGGAGTGATTTTCGGAGAATTTACAGCCATTTTCCATCAAATTCACAAAAGCGGTTTTCAATAATTGAGCATTTCCTTTAACCACCAATTGCGAATCTTCTTCCAAATCATCGGCAAAATCTACTTGTACTTGATAGTTATTTTCAGCTTGTAAAAGAAGGTCGCCCGCTTCCCAAATGGTTTCATCCAGACGGACTTCATCGTACATCAATTTATGGTTCAAATCGCTTACTTTGGCTAATTCCAAAAGCGTGTTTGAAAGCTGTCCCATTTCTCTAATATCTTGCCTAACCGATTGCAGCGTATTCAAATATTCATCGGGAGTACGGGCTTTAAGGAGGGCAACATCAATCTGCGTTCCAATTTTCATCAGAGGATTCTTCATCTCGTGCGATACGTTGGAGACGAACAGGTTTTGCAGTCTAAATACTTCGCCAAGCCGTTCTAAAAGTTCGTTGAAAGTGGCAGTCAATTGCCCGATTTCATCTTTTGGATTCTGGATGGTAAGTCGTTGATTAACGTTTTGGGGATAAATAGTTTTCACCTGTTTGATAACTTCGGAAATGGGAGCTAAAGCACGCACTGCAAAGTAATATCCCGATAAAGTTACCAACAATAAAACCGCCACAAATATCCAAAGCATGATGTTGAGAAGGTTTTTTAAGTCTTTTTCACCAGCCAAATCTACGGCACCCGCAATGGTAACTATTCGATTGAAACGATCGGTATATAACATTCCTACAATCTTAAAATCACCTTGTTTAAATCGTACCGTCCGCTGTTTTCTCACTTGGTTGAGCATATCGTAGGTGGTCTTGAAGCCACTGGTATCGTTGGTGCGGTATATTCCAAGGTTTTTATAATCGTAAATAGTGAGGTTTTCACGATACAGAACGTCGTTATTTTTCTTATTAATTTTCTTTAACAATTTGGCATTTACTTCCTTTACGGTAGCCAAAATCTCCGCCGATGTAGAGGCTTTTTGGGTTAGGCGTTTATAAAATTCTTCCTCCACGTAGTTGTACCGAAGCCAATAAATGACCACGAAGATTGCCAACACAATCACCGATACCAAAAGGGTAAACTGTAAAGTAAGTTTTGCTCTGATTTGCATTTATTCTTCCACTTTCAAAACATATCCCACACCATATTGTGTATGAATGAGTTTGGTATCATAATTTTTATCCACCTTTTTGCGTAACATCGTCATAAAAACCTCAATGACATTTGTTCCCATGTCGATACGACTATCCCATACTTTTGCGGCAATATCAGCTTTAGAAATTACCTTGCCTTGATTTCTAAGTAAGTATTCCAACAAAGCAAATTCACGAGCAGTAAGGTCTATTCGCTGTCCATCTCTGGTAACTGAATGAGCATCAAAATTCATTTCTAAATCACTGTATGACAACGTATTAGCTACAACTGGCAGCGGTGTTTGAGTACGTTTTGCTAACACTTTCACCCTTGCCAAAAATTCCAAGAAATCAAACGGTTTTACTAAATAATCATCCGCTCCTGCATCAAAACCCATGAGTTTTTCATCAATGCTTCCCAAGGCAGTCAGCATCAAAATAGGTGTGGCAATACCTTCTTTTCGGAGTTCTCTACACAATTCCCAACCATTCATGCCTGGCATGATAATGTCGGTAACTATAATTTGGTATGTTTTTTTTTGAGCAAGATGTTTCCCAACCATACCATCGTAGGCAATATCCACTTCAAAACCGTTTTCTTCCAAACCCTGACGGAGTGAATGAAGCGTTTTGGGTTCATCTTCGATAAGTAGTATTTTCATAATTTCGATGTTTAGTTTTCGATGTTCGATGTTCGGTTGTCCAATTTTCAGAACATTGAAAAACTAAAATCGAACCGAAGCGTCGGTCGCATCGAACTCTAAAACAAAGATAAAATAAAAAACTCCGCAAATGATATTCATCTTGCGGAGTTTTAAAATCTATTCTCTATTTACAAATTCTCAGAAACTTTTGCTTTATCCATTGTTGCCATCGTTCCGAAAATATGATCCCACAATGGAGATGATACTCCAAATACGGCATTTCCATCTTTGTAATGATGCACAGCATGATTTATCCATAATTGTTTCATGAAATTCTTGGGTGGTGCATAAGCATGAACCGAATAATGCACTAATAAATAAGCCGCATACCCCCAAATAAACCCTGGGAAAAACGCATAAGCTGATTCGCCCATCAAGACAAAAAATATGACAAAAAGTGTAAAAGCTGCCACTGCCGCAATAATTGGTGGCATTGCCAAGCGAGTTTTATCTTTCGGGTATTCGTGGTGAACACCATGAGCAACGTATTGAAATTTAGCCCGTGCTTCGGTAGTAGGTTCGATGTGATAAACACTACGATGCACCCAATATTCCACAAATGTAAAAGTAATAGCTCCTGTAATGAAAAGGCTTCCAATTGCCCAATTGTTCAGATTTGTATGGGTAAAAGCATAATAGCCTAACACAGCACCAGCAATGAAAAATATGCTCACGGGTAGGGCAATATGGGTATGCGAAAGTCGCTCTAAAATAGGGTTATCGAATAATTTTTTTGAACCACTATTTTTAGGTTTTAGTTTTATGTGTGTTGATTCCATTCTTTATATATTTAGGAAAATAGGATTAATTTTATAAAAATGACTACATATTGTTTATTTCATTGTACTATACTCACAAAGATACAAAAAAATATTATTCAGAAATTGAGATAAGGAGTAAAAAAATATGATTTTGTCGGCATCAATATTTGAGCCTAATGTTTCAATATCTAAAGCACTAAAAAATCATACCTTTGGTGCTTTGGCTCTAATAATTAGTCTCAATGACTGGTCGTAGGTTACATAATTCCAAAGCCAATTGATAAAAATTAACACTCTGTTTTTTACGCCTACAATGGACATTAAATGGACAAACATCCACGTGAGCCAAGCGAAAAATCCTTGAAAATGCCAGAAGGGTAAATCCACTACTGCTAAGTTTCTCCCAACGGTTGCCATTGAGCCTAAATCTTTGTAAATAAACTCTTTAGGTGAATTTCCTCTTAATAAACTTTTTAAGTTTTGAGCTAATAATCTCCCTTGTTGAATGGCAGCTTGAGCCAATTGGGGATGTCCATTGGGGAATTTCTCTTCGGTCATAAAGGCAACATCGCCCACTGCAAAAATGTTTTCGTAGCTTTCTATTTGGTTGAAACGGTTCACTTTCATGCGTCCGCCACGAGCCAAAACAGCAGGATTTATTCCTTCAACACCATTGGCTTTTACACCCGCCGCCCACACTAAATTATTAGTACGGATGGTTGTGCCGTCATTCAAATACACATATTTTCCATCAAAATCAGTAACCCGACAATTTAAACGCACATTTACCCCCAACTGTTCAAGATAATCTTTTGATTTACGTTGGGCATTTTCAGACATTGGTCCCAATAGTTCTCCGCCCGATTCGATGATATTAATTTGCATTAAATCAAAGTCTAATTCGGGATAATCCTTTGGTAAAACGTGGCTTCGCATTTCTGCTAATGTACCCGAAATCTCCACGCCAGTTGGTCCTCCACCCACTACTACCACATTCATCAATCCAACTCTATCATCCTGATTATCAGACACTAATGCTCTTTCAAAACTTTCTAAAAGTCGATTTCGTAAACCCAAAGCCTCCCCTACAGATTTCATGGGCAAGGCTCTTTCTTCAATATTTTTATTGCCAAAAAAATTGGTATCTGCTCCAATTGCCAGCACTAAATAATCATAAGAAATTTCTCCCAAATCTGTTACGATTATGTTTTGTTCTGAGATAATTTTCGTAACCTGAGCAACTCGCACGTGGACATTAGCATCGTTGTGAAACGCCAAACGTAAGGGAAAAGAAATGGCAGATGGTTCAAGACCAGCCGTGGCAACTTGATAAAATAGGGGTTGAAATTGATGGTAATTGTTTTTATCAATCAAAATAACTTGAAAATCATCATCTCCCGCTAATTTCTGAGCCAATTGCAAGCCTCCAAAGCCCGCCCCGATAATAATTACTTTTTTCTGATTGGTTTCTGGAATATTTAATGGCATGGAAAAGAATTTTAAGGTTAAAATAATAATGGAAGTCTATAATTTCAACAATCTCTTATCCTGAAATAGTTCATATTTTGACTACCCAACTACAATGTTATGCAATGATAATCCAAAAACATAAATACTTACCCAACTCACAATTACTGTTAGATTGTATTCAATCAAATTTTTGTTGAAAATATAAAAATAGTTATTAGGGTAAACCCTTGATTTTACGAAATTACAAGTATAAATGAATTAAAAATTCCAACAAATTAATTTTAAAATCGTTATTTTGCATATTCAAAACACAATATCATTTAACTCATATTATAATGAACTATTTCATCAATTATCTCACTATCATACTTTTATCTTTCGTGTTTTTTTCTTGCTCAAAAACCGAAGATAATTCTACTCCAGTGGTAAAAGTGGATACTGCCGTAACAATTACGCCACCTGTAGAACCCAAAATAGCGAGTACCATTGGTTTTTTCTTGGATAATTGGCAAGCAAAACCTTATACTGCACCTGCTTTTACAGAAGCACCTGCTATCGGAGTGGGAACTTCTCAAAATACCGTAACGGTTGATGCTTCAGATATTATTACGAAAATTCCAACGCAAATTTTTGGGCATAATGCTAATAATTGGATGGGCAATTTCGACCAAGCCAGTTTTGTTACTGACATGGCAAACCTGAAACCAAATGTTATCCGTTTGCCCGCAGGAAGTGGTAGCGATGGGTTTTTCTTTAATGCCCCCGTGGCTCATGCAGACCCCCAAAACAAAAATCGAGAAACACCACCTGCTCAATATATAAAAGATTGGGGTATTCCGAATCAGTATATGGATAATCAGGGAAAATTGTCTGATGCTTGGTATGGTTTTGGAAAAGCTACTGAAAATTGGCGAGCATCTATTGATAATTATTACACATTAATGCAAAATAGTAATGCCAAAGGGATTATCACCGTTAATTATGGTTTTGCAAGGTACGGGACTTCTAAAAATCCCGTAGCAATGGCGGCACATTTGGCGGCAGACTGGGTGCGTTACGACAAAGGCAGAACGCCATATTGGGAAATTGGTAATGAAAATTATGGCGACTGGGAAGCAGGGTACAGAATTGATGTAACAAAAAACCAAGACGGTCAGCCAGAGTTTTTGACGGGCGGACTGTATGCCAAACACTTTAAAGTTTTTGCCGATTCAATGCGGAAGGCTGCCAACGAATTGGGCGTAAAAATCAAAATCGGAGCAGTTACGCAGGAGTCGCCTACGCAATCTTGGCAAACAAATACCACCCAAACTTGGAATAAAACGATGATTCCAGAACTCAACAATCAGGCAGATTATTTTGTGGTTCATAATTATATAACCCCCTACAATGAAAATTCAAAGGTAAGTACCATCGTGACTACCGCTACCAGCGTACCTGCCTCAATGATGAATTTTGTCAAAAATGAAATTACCACTTACGGTGGCGAAATCAAGCCCATTGCCTTTTCAGAATGGAATATGTGGGCGAAGGATTCAAAACAACAGGTTTCTAATGTAAGTGGGCTTTTTGCCATTATGATTCAAGGTGAAGCCATCAAAAACCAGTACGGATTGGCGGCTCGGTGGGATTTACTGAATGGTTGGGACAGCGGCAATGACCACGGGCTTTTTAGCGATGGTGGCAGTGGCGATGACCCTCGTTGGAATCCTCGTCCATCGTTTTATTATATGTATTATTTTCAAAAAAATATTGGCGATAGGCTTGTATCATCAAGTGTGGACGGAAGCACTTTTATTAAATCTTATGCCTCTACGTATAGCACTGGGCAAGTAAACGTTACATTGCTGAATACTTCAAGTGTACCGCAAACGGTTGAAATCAAGAACAAAAATTTTAGATTTGGGAGTCGTTTTTATTGGTACACCTTAGAAGGAAGCAATGATAATGGCGAGTTTTCGAGAAAGGTTTTGGTAAATGGTGTTGGACCAAAAGGTTCAGCGGGCGGACCTTCTGACTATACAACATTGAAAGCACAGTCTGCTCTAACGACCAATGGCGTAAGAGTATTAGTACCCGCATTAGGAGCAGTGAGTTTGTTGATTGATAAGAAATAAGGGAATAATAGTACATAAAAAAACCTGCAAATCATTGATAGTTTGCAGGTTTTTTTATGTTATAGTCTTCTAATTGTAGCGTGTATTTCAGATCTAAATCTATATTACTTCTCTACACAAATTTGCGTAGGAAATTTCCAACTTTTTGAGGTTACTTCTTCGTAATAACGCTCGTACATTGGCAAAATGATTTCAATATCAAATCTTTTGGCTTGCTCGTGGGCATTATGCTTGAACTCAGCTAACTTCTCATCATCGCTCAACAAGGCAATTGTGTTTTTTGCCATGTCTTCTACATCTCCAATTTTAGAAACATAGCCCGTTACACCGTGAATATTTACTTCAGTAATTCCTCCCGCATCTGATGAAATCACGGGGACTTCGCAAGCCATAGCTTCAAGGGCTGCCAAGCCGAAACTTTCTTTTTCAGAAGTTAATAAAAAAACATCTGCCAAAGATAACACTTCTTCTATAACATCTAATTTTCCCAAGAAACGGACATCTTGCTGCACACCCAATTCACGGCAAAGCATTTCGATAGTTGTACGTTCGGGACCATCACCTACCAAGAGTAACTTGCTGGGAATCTGCTGATTAACCAAATGAAAAACTCTTACGATGTCTTCAATTCTCTTCACTTTTCTGAAATTGGAAGTGTGCATCAACAGTTTTTCACCATTGGGGCAAATGGCAATTTTGAAATGGTCTTTCCGTAGTTTTTTAAATCGTTCCAAATCAATAAAGTTTGGAATTACTTGAATCTTGTTGACAATTTCAAACTCTGTGTAGGTATCATTTTTCAAACTTTCGGATACTGCCGTTACACCATCAGATTCATTGATAGAAAAAGTAACAACGGGTTCAAAAGAGGGGTCTTTGCCAACAAGCGTAATGTCTGTACCGTGGAGAGTAGTAATAAATGGAATATGAATCCCCTTGGATTTGAGGATTTGTTTTGCCAAAAAAGCCGCCGAAGCGTGCGGAATGGCATAGTGTACGTGCAGTAAGTCAAGGTGTTCGTTAGCCACAACATCCACAATTTTACTCGCCAGTGCCGACTCATAAGGCAGATATTGAAATAATGGGTATGACGAAATACTAACTTCGTGATAATAGATATTTTCATTGAAAAAATCTAATCTCGAAGGTTGCGAATACGTAATAAAATGCACCTGATGCCCCACTTTGGCGAGTGCCTTTCCCAATTCGGTGGCAACCACCCCACTACCTCCATAGGTAGGATAACATACAATTCCGATTTTCATTAAGTAGTAATGAGGGTATATTGTCTGAATTAGGATTGGGAAACATCGTACCGTTAAGATTTTAGGATTAATTGGATTATTTCCAATTCCAGTTAATCCTAAAATCTTAACGGTGCGACGTTTCGCAATTTTAGTTCGGACAGATGTTAATTATTACAAACAGAACACAGAAAAATTAAAAATGTCTCATTGAAACACGTATTTTCTTTTTTGGGGAATTAAAAAGAGATAATTTTGGGGTGATGAAGCCTCAACGCAAAATAACATATCTTCAAACCTTGCAAGGATTCATTCGTTTGATTCGCTGGCAAAATTTAGCGATTATTGTTTTGACGCAATACTTCACCCGCTTCTTTTTAATTAGAGATAAATCCCTGTCATTCAGCCATTTATTAGAAATCATTCTGGATAACAATATATTTCTCATTTCCCTTTCAACCGTTCTAATTGCGGCTTCTGGTTACATTATCAACGATTATTACGACATCAAAATTGATTTGGTCAATAAACCCAACCGTGTAGTAATTGGGCGATATATCAAACGTCGTTGGGCTTTGGCGATTCATCAAGTTTTTAATGGCTTAGGGATTCTATTGGGCTTATTGATTAGTAGAAAAGTGGCTCTGGTGAACCTGTCAGCAGTTTTTTGCTTGTGGTTATATGCTAATCAGTTGAAAAGATTAGCATTTTGGGGAAATCTAATGGTAGCGATTCTGACGGGTTTTTCACTATTAATCTTAGCCGTTTATTATCCTGGTCATCAGCGTGAGGTTTGGGTTTATGCCATTTTTTCGTTTTTTATTACTTTAATTCGTGAAATAATCAAAGACATGGAGGACGTAAAAGGTGATGAAAAACACGGCTGCCGAACATTGCCTATCATTTGGGGAATTGCCCGTACCAAGATTTTGGTTTACGTGCTGATTTCTTCTTTTATTACCACTTTATTTATTTTAGCCACCCAATTACCCAACCAACGTATTGCGTATATTTTCTTAGTAATGATGCTCCCAGTAGGTTTTCTGACCTATAAATTGGTGTATGCCGATAAACCAAAAGACTTTGCTTTTTTGAGTGATGCCTGTAAAATTATTATGTTGATTGGGGTTTTGACAATGGTGTTTGTGTAAATAAGAATTGCTGAAAGTTTAGTATATTTGTAAAGAATTAAACAGGTAAAGACATGACAATTAAAGTTCCAGCAAATGCTAAAAAAGCAGATATTGACAAATTATTCAAAGAATTGAATAAGAACGAAAAGCCTTTTGATGCGAGAGATTACATTGGTAAAATAAAATTCAAAGGAGATACTCTTGCCTTTCAAAGAGATTTACGGTAAGGCAAGTTTCACCTTTTGTTATCTTAATAAATTAAAAATAAAACTTGAAAAACCTCGCCATTTTCGCTTCTGGTTCTGGCTCAAATGCCGAACAAATTGTTAATTATTTCGCTGACTCCGAGGAGATTAACGTGCAACTATTTCTCTGTAATAATCCTGAAGCGGGCGTTATCCAACGTGCCGAAAGACTCAATATTCCATTAATAATGTTCGACAGACCGATGTTTAAATCAGGTGAAGTGGTGCGTATTTTACAGGAAAACCAAATTGATTTTGTGATTTTGGCGGGTTTTCTTTGGCTCGTTCCCAAAAACGTTGTGGAGGCATTTCCCAGTCGAATTATTAATATTCATCCTGCTCTTTTGCCTAAATTTGGGGGAAAAGGAATGTACGGGCATTTTGTGCATGAGGCTGTCGTAGAAAACAAAGAAACGGAATCGGGTATCACCATTCATTTTGTGAATGAACATTATGATGAAGGGGCAATTATTTTTCAGGCTTCCTTCACCGTTACACCCACCGATACACCCGAAGATGTAGCCCGAAAAGGGCAAGTTTTGGAACATCAATATTTTCCAGAAGTAATTGAAAGAGTTGTTTTGGAAAATAGGCAATAGCAAACCAAGCAAAAGCGGATTATGGAAATTTCAACTCCACAATCCGCTTTTTTTTCGGTCAATTTACTAAACTGAAAAAATACTTTTTCCAGTCATTCTACCTAATTCACAAGCTCATTTTTCTGAAAAAACATATTTCAAAACCAAAAATAGGGTTTTGCAAAACCTCATTTTTTCTAATCTTGAAATTTTTATAAATAATTCCTTAAAAAAGGAACTTCAATACTTTAAATTTTAATAAAAAATAATTGAAAAATTATAAAATAAGTATTTGTACTTAAATAGGTTTTTTAATTTAAGTTTTTGAGCTAAAAAATGCTTTATCCCCAAAAAGGGATATTGATATGAAGAATATTATTCCCAAAATTGATAAAAATGGTAAAAAATAGGCTGTTTTTATAGTTCTGAGGGTTATGATTGGCATTTGGCATTTGTTTTTATTATTGTAATATTTCGCAAAATATCATCAACAATAAATTTCAAAAACAATAAAAATGGAAAATATAGCTTCAAATTATCAATTTTTAACGCCTAATTTATTTACCACCGTCAACGAAGAGGAAATCCTTGATTATTTAGTGGACAACAATCAATTCCCTAAGCAATTCAATAGTACGCAAGTGATTTCTTTCTTGCAAGATGAAGATTTTTACCTCACACTTTTTATCGTTTCACCAGAAGGAAAACGGGGATTTGTAATGTATAAAGTTTTTGATTTCTCGATGAATATGGATGAAATGTATAAACTTTCGATAACATTCAGCGAGTTGATGAAGACCGTGGAGGACAATTATCCATACCGCATGGCAAAATACAAAATCGACCAAATGATTGGGATGGCTTCAACATTTAGAACGTTGTTTCATAAGAAAGCTGTGGAGGAGGAGGTTTCGAGGCGGTTTTAAGGTAATTTCTAAATGATGAACCTTGTCATTGCGAGGCACAAAGCAATCTGTTGAATTGAGAAAAGGAGTTTGAAATCTTATACTCGTAAGCTAACAGATTGCTTTGTACATCGCAATGACAAGGTTTCTTGATTTTTTAATTCTTACAGCTACTTACTTCTTATCCGAATCCACCACCAATCGCTTCTCTCTATTCGCTACCTCCCAAGCCAAATGAAAGACTAATCTTGCTCGCTTTTCCATTTTATTAAACTCAATTTTCTCAACATCATCGGTAGGTTGGTGATAGTCGTCATGCACACCGTTGAAGAAAAAGGCTACTGGAATTTTGTTTTTAGCAAAATTATAATGGTCTGAACGGTAATAAAAACGGTTCGGATCGTTGGGGTCGTTGTATCTAAAATCTAATTCAATGGGCGTGCCATATTTGGTATTTTGTTCCAATAGAGCCGAGTGCAATTCAGAAGATAGTTTATCTGAACCAATTACATAAATATAGTCACCCTTGCCTTCGTGGTCTTTGTCGGTACGTC
>JANPGQ010000692.1:0-4714 GCA_031423975.1 Cytophagales bacterium
TAAAAAATAATATATATTTATGCTACGAAGGAAGACCTTCGTAGCATATTTTTTTTTGATTGATTATGAAATATATATTCGGGTTTCTTTTATTTAATTCATGGCTTTTCAACTGTTACGCTCAGCAAGATTTGGGCAGAGAGGGTTCATTATTATTTGACAATAAAAAATTTAATGAAGCCATAGTTGCCTTTGAAAAAGAAGCAATAATAAATGAAATGAAGCACGATACTAATCGTGTTTTGTGTATTCATGAAAAAATCATGGAAGTTTTGATTGTTTTAAACCAAAGAGAAAAGTTTATAAAATATGAGAAAATAGTTAGCCCATTTTTGAAATCAAACTCAAATTGTGCTGCAAAATTTTTGATTTACTTATCCTCCGCTTATGAAGAATTAGGTGAGTACACCAAAGCAAAAAAACTACTTGAACAAGCACAATCAAAAATAATTAATACTGGGAATGCTTATGAAATTGGGCTTCTATTCAATGATAAGGGGGTTTTGGAGCAAAAACAGGGGGAATATGAGTACGCCTTAATTTCGTTTAATATCGCCAATAGTTATTATAAAAAACTACAAACAATTGATGCTCTTTATGAACAAATGATGACGACCAATAATATAGGGGGAACTTATCTTTTGCAAGGAAATGGGCAACTGGCGAAAAAATATTATGAAAAGAAATTACAGATTTTAGATTTAATCAAACAAAAAGCACCTACTGAACAACTATCAGATTATTATGCGGGTACAAATAATATTCTTGGGTATAACCAAATGCTAAATTTTAACGATTTGGTAACTGCCAGAAAGTACGAACAAACAGCCTTGCAACTGCTCAAAAAAAATCCCAACCCAATAAAGCTTGCAAGAAATTATTTGTATAGAGGATTAATCGAAAAAGAAGCAAAGAATTATGCTGAAAGCATTAATTTTCTGAAAACCTCGCAAGGAATTTTAGGTCAAAATCCAGATTCAGAGATTTTAGCCCAGATATTTTCGGAAATTGGAAATTCTTATTGTCAGTTAGGAAACTATCAAGAAGCACTCAAAAATCTTCAATTGGCTCTTCAAACTGAAAGTAACCATTTTACCGAAACTGATTATGGGAAAAACCCATCACTCATGCAGTATAAATTTAGATTATATGCTCTTGAAACTTTAAAATACAAAGCTGAGGCACTCCTAAAACTTTTTGAAAACACAAAGAACATCAATTATTTACTTGATGCTCTCTCGACTGCCAATTCGTTAGATGACCTCATTGATTATCAAAGAAATAGCTTTCAGATGCAAGGTTCAAAAATGTTACTAAATGATGGATTTTCTCAATCTTATAACACGGCAGTTTCTATATGCTTACGTTTATATCAGCTCACAAAGAAACCACAATTTCAAGAAAAAGCATTTTGGTTTACCGAAAGGAATAAAGCTGTTTTGTTGAATGAATCGTTTAGAAGTATCAAGGCAAATAATTTTAAGGGGATTGATAAATCTCTCATCGAAAAAGAGCGTTATTTACATCAACAAATTACAATTGCCGAAGCTCAATTGACTTATGCAGACTCATCTAAACTTGCTATTTGGCAAGAAAAAAAATTAAAAAACAGTGAGAAACTCCAAGCATTAAAACAGGTATTCAAAACGAAATTCCCAAATTACTACCAACTAAAATACAATTTCGCAACCATTGCCATCCCACAAATTCAAGCAAAATTAGACTCTCAAACGGCTTTTGTTTCTTACTTTTTAGGAGCAAAAAGTTATGCTTTTATGATTACCAAAACTGCTGCAAAAGTAGTTCAATTAACGGATAATTTGAGCCTTGAAAACAATACAAAAGCCTTAGTTTCGGAGCTTTATCGCAAGCCTGGTTTGGATGCTTATAAGGGTTCTTTTCAGGCTCAAAGTCTGTATAATATTTTGCTAAAACCTTTTGAAAAAGAATTGGCACATAAAACTCGCTTAATCGTTTTGAGAGATGGCAATTTAAACTTTTTGCCATTTGAAGTCTTAGAAAAATCACCGAATGATTATTTGGTAAAACACTTTGCTATTAGCTACGGATATTCGGCTACTATTTTGTTTAACGCTTTGAATAACAATAAATTAAAAAGCAAAAATAACATAATGGCCATTGCTCCATATACTTCCAAACAGCATTTGCCAAGCACTTTTAGAGATAAAACGTTACAGCCTTTACCAGCTTCGGGCGAGGAGGTTTCTCAGATAGGTGGTAATATTTATACCGACCAACAAGCCACAAAAAACCGCTTTTTATCTACCTATCAACAACATGGTATCATTCATTTTGCCACTCATGCACAGGTAGATGACCGTGAGGCAGGACGGTCTTTTATTGCTTTCTATCCAGACAGTTCGGGCTACAAACTTTATACAGAAGAGTTGTATAATTTATCGCTCCAAAAGACTCGTTTGGTAGTACTAAGTGCCTGTGAAACGGGGCGTGGACAACTGCATCAATGCGAAGGAATTTTGTCGTTGGCTCGGGCGTTTGCTTACGCAGGTTGCCCAAGTGTGGTGGCTACTTTATGGAATGCCCACGATGAAAGTACGGCATTTTTATCGGAGCGTTTGCATCATTATTTACAACAAAATCAACCGATTGATTTGGCTTTGCAACAGGCGAAATTAGACTATTTCAATTCCAAGATTGGCAAAGAATTAGACCATCCTTATTATTGGGCAAATTTTATTTTATTGGGCAATGCCGAACCCGTGAATGAAGATGTCGGTTGGGCTTGGTGGGTTTGGGTGGGGATTTTATTTTGCGGGATGCTGATTGGTTGGAAAGTTTATAGCACACGGATTAAAGGGATTAGACACGAATGCTAATTTCCGTCCCGTGGTTAGTGTCCCCACCAACCACATAGGCGTAAGCTCGGACTCAAGTTGCTTTCGCATTTTGTTTGGTGGGGACACCAACCACGGGGCGTGAGAGGATTGTGAATTAATTTTATCCGTGTCTAATCCATCAAATCCGTGTGCAATTAATCAATTCCGTAGCCATATTTTCAATCTATCCATTTTACTGATTTCATATCTAAAATCACTTTGACTATCAATCCGTTTCAGAATCTCATTGACTTTTACTTCATTTCCCAATTCTGAATTGGCTACTGCCGAAAACCATAAGGACGCATCCTTGTAATATGGTCTGATGTTTTTGGCTTGCATTACCTTCTGAAACATCAAAATAGCTTCTTGGTTTTTCCCTTCCGACAAGGCTTTTTGTCCTTGCAGATAATAACCAAAATCAAGTTTTTGTAGTGAATCTAACTCGGTTGAATTTCCTCTTTCGGATAAATTTGTAGCATCGGATGTTGAAATGGGCGAAACTGATAGATAAATCATAAAAACTGCACAAGCGGCAGCCGCCATTCCTCCAATATTAAAAATGGTAGAAAAAGAATTTCTTTTTGGTTGAAATTTAATAATTCTACCGCCTACATTTTCTAAATCATCTTCCTTCCATTCCGCCATTTTTTTGGCATGAATTGCCTTTATTTTATCTCGAGTTTGTTGGCGTTGGATAGTATTTTTCAAAAGCAACAGCCTATCATATTCAACTTTTACGGCTGGAATATTACCAATTTGTGCTTCTATAAAAATTATATCTGAACCTGTAAGACGCTTGGCGAGATAGTCTTCAAGGAGTTGTTGCGTATTTTCGTTCATTTTTTTTAATGCTATTCACCAATTTCTAATAAAACCTTTTTCAAACATTTACTTTTTGCATTTCTAACGGTTTGTTCGTTTTCGTATTTGCCCGTTGCTACCATCATTTTCGCTAATTCATTCATCGGCATATCATCTGCAAAGGTAAGGCTTAGGAGTTCTTTACAATTCTTACCAACTCTTTCAAAAATGCTTAAATAACCGTCCCAAGTCTCTTTTTGGGCAATAGTTTGGCTTATATCTAAGTCTATATCTTCAAAATCAAAACCTACATATTGCTCTTGACGACCTTCACGGGCGGTTTCGGAGGCTAAATATTTATGCCAAAGATTCTTACAAATCATCTTGATGTATGCCTCAATATTGGTGCCTGATTGGGGTTGATATTTCCCTTCTTTTACATTATTGACCATCGCTTCGATGGACTCCCAAATAATATCTTCGGGTTCTTTGGCGTAGGTTTTAGAAGATTTATTGCTTACATAACGGCTCAACACGCTATGAAGATTATCGTATAAAGCCCCGATAGCATCCTCTTCGGCACGTCCGCCCGAGAGGATTCCTTGTATTATTTCATGGTCAGACCATCTTTTGGATACTTTCATTTATAAATACGATTGGTGGTTTGATTTGTAACCGTAGCAAAATTTTTATTTAACGGTGGTACTAAAATGGGATTAATGAACTATTCGCTTATTAAATGAGCGAGATATGATTTGCAAGATTTTCCATCCATCTATTTCTGTCTAAGTTACAAATTATAAAAATATTTTCCATCTAAAAACCTCAAAATTGATGAATTAGGGCAGTTTATTGAAATTTAAAAAAAATATTTTTCATGAAAGGTTACAAACAAATATGCGGTTAGTATTAGTCATTGAAAGGCAAATTCTTTCAAGCAAAAAACCGAATCGGCTAAAAGGATGGGATCTTATTTTTAAACAACATAAAAAAATGAAAAAGTTATTTTTAATATTAATCGTAATAATGGGTTTTGTTCGGATTGGATTTGG
>JANPGQ010000693.1:0-8629 GCA_031423975.1 Cytophagales bacterium
GGCTAATTTCTTCATGTAAGCAAGCGTAAATTGCTTGTTAGGCTTATATTCAACCGCCTTTTTATAGTAATCGATGGCATCTGAATAAGCCTTCTTTTCAGAATAAGCATCCCCAATTAATGAGTATGCACGAGCCTGTACCAATAAATCTGAACTACTAAATGCTTTCAAATGTTCAATAGCGGTGTCAAATTTACCTTCTTTCAAACTGGCAGCACCTGCTACAAAATGGGCGATATTTGCTGCATTTCCACCAAATTCATCCGCAACTTTAGCGGCTTCTTTGGCGGCTACTTTATTAGAGTCAGCCTCAAACTTATACATTGTGCTGAATAATTTGGCTTGCCCGTCTTCATCCTGCGAAGCCGAATATGCCTTGTAACCGAAATAGCCTAATACACCTACTAATAATGCTCCTATTACGCCAAAAATTACATTTCTGTTTTTTTCAACTACCGTTTGGACTTTATCAATTTCATGTTGTAAGCCCTCTGAGCTTTCCAAAAACTCGAGTGATGATTTTTCTTCTACTTTCTTTGCCATTGTTGTTTTATTGTTATTCAGTGGGATAGCACATCAAACAGTTTTGTTTATCTTTTAATATTTAATTCAAAATCGGACTGCAAAATTATGAAAACTCTTGGAATATTCCACGTTTGATGCAATCTTTTATGTGAAGTGATTGGTCAAAACTGGAAATATACCTATAAATTTCAATAAAGAAGGTTTTTCAAAAAGAGTGCCAGAGTGATTTTTGATTTTGGTTTTTCGATTTCGGATTTGTAGGATTGTAGTGGTAAATCCGAAATCCAAAATTACCTCGACCTAAGCCAATTCTCTGGATTCAATTTATCGAAGGTTTTCCAGACTTGAAAATTAATTTCCGAAGTGCCGTCATTATCCGTAGCCACTACCCCAATTTTTTGTCCTGCATTTACTCTCTGACCATTCGATACTGCTACATTCGATAATTTACTGTAAACCGTAAAATAATCTCCGTGCTGAACTGCCACAATCATATTTGCCCCAGGGATTGCCACTACCGACTGCACCACGCCATCATATACCACCTTCACATCATTGCCAGCACTGGTTTGGATGTCCACACCATTGTTATTTGTCCGAACGCCCCTTAACACTGGATGATTATGCACGCCAAAATGGTCTGAAACAAAACCTGAACTTACGGGCCATGGCATACGCCCACGCAAGGCAGAAAATGAGCTTGCCAATTTGGTTTCCTCGGCATTCATGGCAATGGCTTTTGATTCTCTTCGGCTTTCTTTAGGAGAATCCTCACGGTCGGGTCTGCTGGCTCGTTCACGTTCTTGCGAGCGTTTTATTTCACGTTCCACTATACGGGCAATCATATTTTCTAATCGTTCAACGGCTTGTTTATTGCTGGATAATTGACTTCTGAGGACTTTTTCTTTCTTGCTCAATTGCCCCACTACTTCCGATTGTTTGCCTTTCAAAACTTGTAAACTCTGCGTTTCGGTGATTTTTTCTCGTAGTACAGAGGCTTGTTCTTGCTTTTTCTGCAAGATTTTTACCTGTTCTGCCAATAATTCAGTCCTAACTTTCTGAATCAAAACCGCCTGTTTTTCACGGGCTTCCGAATATTGTTGGAGATATTTATATCGTCTGACTAATTGATTGAAATTTGCCGAAGAAAACAGGAAACTCAACTTATTAAAACGATTACTGGTTTTGGCAGAGGCGAAAATCATTTTGGCATATTCCGCTCGTAATTTTTCGAGATTCCCAGAAAGTTCTGTTGTTACTTTGGTGAGTTCTTGTGCTTCATTATCAAGGAGTTGCTGATTTTCGGAGATAATATCAATCTGTTTGTTTTGTTTGTTTATTCGTTCGCCAATAGCATTCAGTTTGCCCACAGAAACTTCTTTTTTCTGCTCGGTTTTCTCAATAATTTTATTAATTTCCTGAATTTTTGCCAAGTTGTCTCGCTTGATAGCTTCCAGTCTGGCACGGCGACTCGTTCTACGTCGGCTTTGTGCGTGAATGTCAGTTAGGCAAAAACATAATAAAACAAGAAACAGTCCTGAAACAAATTTCGGGGCTGTTTTCGTGAATGTGGTATGTTTTTGAAGGCTTATGAGCGTAAGGATTTATTTGTTTTGATATCCTATTTCTTTAACAATTTCTCAGGAACTTTAAACGGAAATTCCAAAGGCGTTTCCAATAATTCAACTTTCGTATGTTTAATGTTTACCACCGTTTGATACATCTTCTGGTCTTCGTTAGACTTATAATCTACCGTTATTAAACTTGAGTTTGGGAATAAATATTGATTCAACATCGTGAAATCATTAAAATCAAGCGTCAATTTGTTATTAGTATCTTTTTGGGTGAGAAGTAATTTTTTCAACTTCTTATTTTCACCGATATAATTGTCAATCAATACTCTATCTTGCTCTTGTTTCAATAAATAATACTCATTTTCACGTACAACTCTCGACTTATTTTTCTTAAAAGGACGATTGCCAATGATTAGAGCTTGAAGAATGTCGTAATTAACATTGAATTTAAACTTTTCTGCAAAATCAATATAAGTATATTCATTGTATTCTCCATGAAATTTATCATATAATTTGACAACATTTTTATCAAAAAGAGCCGTAGCTACTGAAAAACCTAAGGCTGATACATTCATCCAAATTAGACTATCTTTCTTCATTCTGATATCAACATTCACATTCTGACTTTCCTTTGGTGTTTTTACAGAAACCTTCGCTTTTGCCTTCAAATATTTAAAGTCAATATCTTCAATTTTTAATTTATCTACCTCATTTTCAGCCATTTTTACGGGAACGTCCGCAATAATGACTTTCGCTGAATCCTTGCTGATAGAATCCATAGAAACAACATTGGTAGAATCAGTTAAAACGGGAATATTGGTAGATTGATTGATTTGCCTACGTTTGCAGGAAGTAAAAAATAGTGTTGATGCAAGAAGGAATATTAGGGTTTTGTTCATCTTATTTAATTATGAGTTATGAAATATGAGTTGAATAAAATTCATATCTCATAATTACTCAACTAATTTCATTTCAGTAATTTTTTTATCAATTAAAGTGCTTGTTGTGCCTGTGGCTTTGGCCTTTTTCCATTGTTCAACGGCTTTGGTGGTTTCTCCTAATTGGAATAAAACGTCTCCGTAATGTTCAACAATTACGCCACTTTTTACTTGCTTTTGGTCGTTCAATACAACTGCCTTTTCCATGAAAGTTTTACATTTTTTATAATCTTTCATCACGTACAAAACCCAGGCATAAGTGTCTAAATAGGTGGCATCGTCAGGGTGCTTTTCTACTAATCTTTCTGCCAAAGATGCCGCCCGTTCCAACTTTTCTTTTCGTAAAGAAAGAAAATAACTGTAATTATTCAGCACGTGGTCATTATCTGGATTTTCCTTCAAAGCCGCCTCATAAGCATCATCCGACTTCTCGTATTTGCTCACACTATTGTAAGTATCACCCAACAATGCGTAGATGTGTTGGGTCAAATCTGAACCTTCGGGAGCCAATCTACGAGCTTCTTCCAATGATTCAAGAGCTTTGTTATGATTTCGTTTTTGGTAATATGCCGAGCCATTCAAATACCAAAATGCCGCTTGGTTCGGAAAAACTTCAATGGCTTCTTCGCTGTGAACGATGGCGCTATCCACCTGTTTCAACTTAAAATCCATATTGATAATATTCCCCCAAACTTCATTGACTGATTTATCCAGACGAGCGGCTCTTACGTATTCGTCTCTTGCTCCTTTTTCATCGCCTTTCTGCATCAATAAATCACCAAAAATAGCGTGCGACTTTGGGTCATTTGGGTTTTGTTTTACCAAATTTCTTACTAAATTAAATGCAGTTTCACGTGATTTATCATCTTTCACCATGCCAATATATCCCATCAAAATTCGGGCTTTGGTGGTAGCATCCAAATTGGCATCGGCAAAGGCTAATTCCAGTTCACGGTTACATTTTTCCATATCACCCTTCTCCTGATACAATTGTGCCAACATCACATGAGCCTGAGCATTTTCGGGATTGAGTTTTAGTATTTTTTCAAGATATGGAATTGCCTGTTCATTCTTTTTATTAGACATCAAAAGCTCCGCTTGGTCGATGCTATATTCAATCTCGTCAGGGTCTGAGGTTACTAATTTTTCACCTTCTTTTACCGCTTCATCAATCTTACCAACCTTCATTAAAACCATCTGTTTCTGACGGGTAATTTCCTCACTTACGCCCATGATTCGCTCGGCACGGTCATAAGATTTCAGAGCCTCATCATACTGATTATCAAATATATAGACAGCCGCTTGTTCCAAATGATATTCTGAACGAGTAGGATTTTGGGCAATCAAATTTTGATAAACTCTTGCGGCTTCTTCGTACTTGCGTTTACGCACGTACAAGTCAGCTAAGAGTTCTCCGTAAACTGTATTTTCGGGGTCTTGCTGAACGGCTTTTTCTGCGTAAAGAATAGCATTTGTTTCGTCTTTTAATTTTTGATAATTATTAGACAAAGCATAGAAAATCCCTCCATTATTGGGCGTAATTTCAAGGGCTTTTTGATACGGTGGAATGGCTTTTTCATAGTCTTCCATCATATAAAATTTCATGCCCTCGGTGAAATAAGCTTCGGCTTCTTGGAGTTGCGAAATCGTTGGTTCATCTTTCTTTTTACCATCACGTTTTTGAGCAAAAGTATAGGATTGGATTATCAGAAGAAAAACCAGTGAGGTTAATATATTTTTGAGTTTGAAATTCATCGAATCTGTGAACAATTATCAGTTATCAATTATCAATTAATAATTAGGTGAGGTAATTATTATCAAAGTTAATAAAAATACCTTTAAATGATTGAAATACCTCATTATCAGCAAAAATTATTGTAATATGTAGGTAATAATCAAACGTAAAACTCTTTCTGTTGGTATATTGTTGATAATTCATAAATAGAACCCAAATAAATGACACAATTAGATGCTGTAATGCTTCAATCTGCTGAGGCGTTCAAAAAATATCGCAAATTTTCTGGCAAACAGAAAGCTACTTTTTTAAGAGCCATTGCCGAAGAAATTGAAGGCTTGGGAATGGATTTAATCCGTACTGCCATGCAAGAAACCAACCTGCCCGAAGGACGGCTTTTGGGCGAGCGTGGACGCACCATATTTCAGCTAAAAATGTTTGCCGACCTCTTGGAAGAAGGCTCTTGGGTAGAGGCAAGAATAGATACCGCCAACCATGAACGCCAACCAATTCCAAAAGTGGATATTCGCAAAATGTTAGTCCCAATTGGCACAGTGGCAGTTTTTGGAGCAAGTAATTTTCCATTTGCCTATTCAACAGCGGGTGGAGATACGGCTTCGGCACTGGCTGCGGGTTGCCCTGTGGTGGTAAAAGGACACCCTGCCCACGCCCGTACATCGGCAATGGTGGCAGAGGCAATTTTGCAAGCCGCCAAACGTACAGCTATGCCCGAAGGCGTATTTGCTCATTTGGACAGCGGTGATGGTTTTGAAGTTGGAAAAGCCCTCGTGATGCACCCAAGCACCAAAGCGGTAGGTTTCACAGGGTCGTTTGGCGGAGGAAAAGCCCTTTATGATATGGCAAACCAACGTCCAGAACCCATTCCTGTTTTTTCAGAAATGGGAAGTGTAAATCCAGTGATTTTGATGCCCGAAAAAATGCGTGAAAGTGCCGAGAATGTGGCAATGAGTTATGCCAATTCAATTACTTTGGGCGTTGGTCAATTCTGTACCAATCCAGGGTTAATCTTTGGAATTGACAATGCAGATTTAGCAAAATTCATGGATGTTTTATCGGATGAAATTAAGAAAATTGCTCCCGCCACGATGCTGAATGAAGGGATTTATGAAAATTACGAAGCCAAAAAATCAACGGTTTTAGGGGAAGATGATGTAGTAAAAGAATCGGAGTCAAAAATTGAAAAAACCTCTCCAATTCAAGGTACGCCTACAATTGCTTCGGTTAATGCCGCTGTGTTCTTGAAAAATCCAACGCTTCACCAAGAAGTTTTTGGACCATTTTCATTAGTAGTCAAATGTAAAGATTTAGCCCAAATGGAAGAAGTGTTAAGTCTTTTGGAAGGACAACTAACCGCAACACTAATGGCAACGGAAGCAGAATTGCAAGCCAACGAAGAAATTGTGGATATTCTCAGAAATCTGTCGGGAAGGTTAAATTTTAACAATGTTCCCACAGGTGTAGAAGTGTGTTTTGCGATGCAACACGGCGGTCCATTTCCATCTTGTACTGATAGCCGTTTTACCTCAGTGGGTCCCGATGCCATCAAGCGTTTTGTACGTCCAGCCAGTTATCAAAGTTTCCCAGACAGCCTTCTACCCGATGAATTAAAACATGACAATCCCTTGAATATTTGGCGAATGGTGGATAATGAGTTTGTGAAATGAGGTTTGTATAATTTTAAGCCTTATTTTTGTAGAAATAAAGCGAGTAATAGCACGTTGATGACGCAGATTTTTCAAAACTCATATTTACACAGATTTTTTATTTATCTTTTAAAATCTGTCTAATCGGCGTTCCAATTATTCGTCAAATTAACCCATAGCTAAAAGCTCACGGCTCAAAGCTGATCATTATGCAAAAAAGAAAAATTGCCATTCTTGGCTCAACGGGTTCGATAGGTACGCAGGCGTTGGAGGTTATCGAAGCGAATCCAGATAGTTTTGAAGTTGAAGTCCTGACCGCCCAAAATAATGCCGATTTATTGATTGAACAGAGTATTAAGTTCAACCCAAATTGTGTAGTAATCACCAACGAAAGCCTTTACGACAAGGTTTCAACGGCACTTTCGCATACGCACGTGAAGGTATATGCTGGGATGAAAGCCGTTGAAGATGTGGTACAAATGGACTCGGTGGACATTGTTTTGACTTCAATGGTGGGCTATGCAGGACTTCTGCCAACCATCAAAGCCATCGAAGCGGGTAAACATATTGCCCTTGCCAACAAAGAAACATTAGTGGTAGCGGGTGAAATCATCACCAAACTTGCCCAAGAAAAAGGCGTAAATATTTATCCCGTTGATTCTGAACATTCCGCAATCTTTCAGTGCTTAGTCGGCGAATTTCATAATCCTATCGAAAAAATAGTCTTGACTGCCTCGGGAGGACCTTTCAGAGGAAAACAACGAGCTGATTTAAAGCAAGTTACCAAAGCCCAAGCTCTCAAACATCCCAATTGGGTAATGGGTGCAAAAATCACGATTGACTCAGCCAGTTTGATGAATAAAGGTTTGGAAGTGATTGAAGCGAAATGGCTTTTTAGTGTGCAAGCCTCTCAGATTGAGGTAGTTGTGCATCCACAGTCTATTATTCATTCCTTGGTGCAGTTTGAAGACGGTTCGATGAAGGCTCAAATGGGACTGCCCGATATGAAACTTCCGATACAGTTTGCCCTCAATTTCCCGAACAGACTAAAATCAGATTTTCCACGTTTTGACTTCACCAAATATCCGTCCCTCACATTTGAACAGCCCGATAAAAAAACATTTCGTAACTTGCAATTAGCTTTTGATGCCATGGAGAAAGGCGGAAATCTTCCTTGTATTATGAATGCCGCCAACGAAATAGCCGTTGAAGCGTTTCTGCAAGACAAAATCGGTTTCTTGGCAATGTCAGATTTCATTGAAACTTGTATGAGCAAAGTTTCGTTTATTCAAAAACCAAGCATTAATGATTATGTTCAAACGGACGAAGAAACAAGGCGATTTGCAAGAGCATTATTGTAATATTTTATAAATTTTTCATAAAAAACAACCATTTTTATGACAGCACAAGCATCATCTCAAACACAGGCACTTATCTTATTATTTAAGACCATGCCTGAAAAAACTCAAAAAGAGTTTACAGAGTGGATTGTTGAACATCCAAAGACTTGGGAGAATTCAACGGAGCAGGAAGATAGCGATTTTTGGTTAGCTGCCTCATCTGATGCTTTGGGACAACTTTGGGGCGACCCAGCAGAAGATATTTGGGACGAAATTTATAAAAAACATAAGGCAGATGGCAGATTACAAGCAATTTGATATTATTTGGACTCAGTTTCCTCTATCTGATAAAATTGATAAATTAAAATTACGTCCAGCCTTAATAGTAAGTAGTAAAGTTAGTAATGGTTTGGACAATGATGTTATGGTTTGTCCGATAACTTCAAAAATTAGAGGAGATGAATTTGCCATTGTGTTGACCGATAAAATGGTCTCTAATTCATTAGACGTAGAAAGCGAAATACGGTGCAATAAAATCACAACCATTAGAAATAGCTTGTTTTCGAGTAAAATAGGTGAGTTGCTTCCAGAATATCATAACATGGTTTTAGAAAAAATCAATAGTGCTTTTGACGATGGAGGAATAAAGTATTTTAAGAATAGTCTTAAAAATGAGTAAAAATAGGCATATGCTTATATAATGATTTTCAAAAATTTTAATTAAGTGAAGTTTGAAATGTAGAGTTAAAAATCACAATTCACTCAATCACAATTCATTCAATACATGGAAGGTTTAGTAATGGCGGGACAGTTGATTTTAGCACTGTCAATTTTAGTTAGTTTACACGAATTT
>JANPGQ010000694.1:0-7832 GCA_031423975.1 Cytophagales bacterium
ACTCGTGGATTCTTTAAATAACGCCAAAAACCCATCTCCTCTTTCCAATTCATCGACATTTGACGAAGTATACAACTCCGCTTTTCTACCATGCGATTCATCAATAAAGCCCCTCGGTCTTTCAAACGTTTATCAGGTAAATAATTACTTATTCTCATGTGCTTGTTGTTTACTACAAAAAAAAGCATAACGAATAGACGTTATGCTTTTTTTTGCAAATTTATCTGTGTAGATACGACAGATTTTAGAATTAGAGGGCTTTTTATTTGGGTAATAATTTTTAAGCTACAAAAAAATAAAATTGTACTTTTTGTAGAAATAGCTTTTTACATAAAATAGAAAAAACAAACTAAATCATCCTTGAATAGTATAGATTGGTCGTGTTTTTTATGAATTATTTACGTTTAATATGAAAGTATAGTAACTTTATGGAGTATTTTTAAATCAAGATAATATTGTACTATAATCAGTCCGAATAGTATTATGTTACATTAATCTAATCCAAAAACATGAAAAAATCTTTGCTTTTCATTTTATTTATTCTCCTAAATTTCAATTCAAAATCACAAACCGCTGAACTTCCTAAAATTAGTGTAAAGGCTAATAATTTCGTGACTGCCGATGGCAAAGTTTTTATTTTTAGGGGCTTAAATACCAGCGACCCCGATAATTTAACAAGACTTGGGCATTGGAATAAAGCTTATTTTGAAGAAATGAAAGCTTGGGGAGCTAATATTGTTCGTCTCCCAATTCATCCTACGGCTTGGAGAAAACAGGGCAAAAAAGAGTATTTAAAAATGCTCGATGAGGGTGTTCAGTGGGCAAAAGAAGCAGGCATGTATGTTATTATCGACTGGCATTCTATAGGTAATCTTCGTACAGAAATGTATCAGTCTGATATGTATGAAACTACGCAAAAAGAATCATTTGAGTTTTGGCGGACGATGGCAAACCATTTCAAGGGTAATAATACCGTGGCATTTTTTGAATTATTTAATGAACCCACTGTTTACAATGGGCAATTAGGCACTTGTTCGTGGACAGACTGGAAGGCCTTGATGGAAGAAACCATCGGTATTATACGTGCCAATGGTGGTACAGCTATTCCTTTGGTGGCGGGCTTCAATTGGGCTTATGACCTCACGCAAGTAGCCACCGACCCCATCAAAGCCGAGGGAATTGGCTACGTTTCGCACCCTTATCCGATGAAGCGTTCAAAACCCTGGGAGGAGCAATGGACGAAAGATTGGGGTTTTGTAAAAGATAAATATCCCTTGATTTTAACCGAAATCGGGTTCAGCTTACCCGAAGAACAAGGCGCTCACGTACCCGTAATTAGCGATGAATCTTACGGTGATGCCATCACTAAATACTGTGATGCCAAGGGTATTTCGTGGGTAGTGTGGGTTTTTGATGCACAGTGGGCTCCAAGATTGTTTTCTGACTGGAATTACACGCCAACTCGACATGGAAAATATTTCAAAAAGGCTTTGTTGGACAGAAAATAATGATTTTTTTTCTTTTGGTAATAACTTCTAATTACACTGTTTAATAATTTTTCTGAATAATTTTTATCCTAAAATCTTTGATTGGGGAACTTCCCGAAAGTAGAAATAACTTTCGGGAAGTGAAGTTGGTATTTTATACTTCTCGAAAGTTCCTTCTACTTTCGAGAAGTTCTTTTACAGAATTAAACTTCCCCAAATAACTTATTAAACAGTGTACTAATATACTCGACTAAAATATATTCGATGAAAAAAATAGTCCCTCTTTTAGCATATTTGCTACTACAAAACATTAATCTTTTATTCGCCCAAATAGATCAAAAGGCTACTAAGGAAACGAAGGCTCTTTATCATTATTTAGATAAAATTGCTAAAACTAACATTCTGTTTGGACATCAGTCCGCTACTGAATACGGGCATGGCTGGTATGGCGATACCAATCGCTCAGATGTAAAGTCGGTAACGGGTTCGCATCCCGCAGTGATTGGAACCGATTTCAGTGGGCTTTCGGGGCAACCGCCAAAGGCTATTGCCAAGAATTTTAAAGACATACAAAAAAACATTACCGATACTTACAATCGTGGCGGTATTACCACCGTAGCATGGCATTTTTCTAATCCTGCCTCAAAAGGAGGATTTTACTGGAAAGATTCTGTATCTGCACCTGCCATTTCTCTGATAAAAATTGGGGGTTCGCACCATCAGCAATATAAGGAAATCTTGAAAACCATTGCCGATTTGGCTCATTCGGTGAAGGGAAAAGATGGTACGCTGGCTCCCATGCTTTTTAGACCGTACCATGAGTTTGATGGCGACTGGTTTTGGTGGGGAAAATCGCACTGTTCCAAAGAAGATTTTACGGATGTTTGGCGGTTTACGGTGTCGTATTTGCGTGATAGTTTAAATGTTCACAATTTTATTTATGTCTTTTCGCCCGATAATAGGTTTAGGTCGGAAGCCGATTATTTAGACCGTTATCCAGGTAATGACTTTGTGGATATGGTGGGAACAGATAATTACGGAGATTTTGGGAGAGATGGTAAATATAACCTCGAAGCGGGGGTAAAGAAACTCAAAATTGTCTCGGATTTTGCTATTAAAAATAACAAATTGGCAGCTTTTACCGAAACAGGCTTAGAGTCAATCCCGAATGCCACTTGGTGGACAGAAACTTTACTTAAAGCCTTGAAAGAGAATAATTTACAACTCTCGTATGTGTTAGTTTGGCGGAATGATTCCCGAAGTAAAACGCATTTTTATGCTCCTTTTCCCGAACAAGTAAGTGTACCCGATTTTCTAAAATTTTATAACGACCCTTTCACAATTTTTGAAAATGATTTAGGGAAAATTTATAAACGAAAAAAGTTTTTGGGTATATTTTGAAGCTAATCGGTTTATTTATATGAAAATGGATTGAATTTTTTCTTCAAAAAAACGAATCACATTTGTGCCAATATTTTTCCATAAAACCTTTCTCAACCCCATGAAAAAAATCCTCTTTTCAACCATTTTGGTTTATTGTTCAATGATGTGTTTTGCTCAAAAAGGCAAACCGCTTTTCAAAGCTAATTTTGGCGTTCAGGCTTATACTTTTAGGAATAGTTTTCCGAAAAATATTATGACTACTTTAGACACCATCAAGGCAATGGGTTTTACCGAAATTGAAGGGGGAAATCCGAAAGGAATGACTCCCGAAGAGTTCAAAAAAGCCTGTGATATTCGTGGCATTACGATTCCTTCAACGGGGGGAAGTTATGATGAATTGGTGAAAAACCCACAGCAAGCGGCTGATGTTGCCAAAATCTACGGAGCAAAATACTTGATGTGTGCTTGGATTCCGCATCAAAGAGGGCATTTTACGCTTAACAATGCTAAAAAAGCGGTGGAGGATTTCAACGCAATCGGGAAAGTGATGAAAGAAAATGGTATTATATTTTGCTATCACGACCACGGCTTTGAATTTCAAAAAAATGGTGATGGTACTTTGTTGGATTATATTATTCAAAATACCAATCCCGAATATGTTTCCTTTGAAATGGACGTTTTATGGACGGAACATGGGGGCGGAAATCCCGTAGAATTATTGAAAAAATACGGAAAACGTTGGAAACTCATGCACGTAAAAGACCTCAAAAAGGGTGTAGTAGGCGATTTGACGGGCGGAACACCCGCTGAAAATGATGTGGTTTTGGGCGAAGGACAATCTGACTGGGTAAATATTTTGAAAGAGGCAAACCGTATTGGAATCAAGCATTTTTTTATTGAAGACGAAAGCAATCAAGAATTTATCCAGATTCCTAAAAGTTTGGCGTATTTGAGGAGTTTAAAATACTAAAATTATGCAAAATATAACATTCAAATCTCTTGAACCCTTCGTACCATCGGGTAGCAATTTTGAAGGTTCTAAACAACTTTTTCAGGAATTGGGCTTTCAAATTGCATGGGATGCTGGCGATTACGTGGGTTTTGAAAAGGATAACTGTAAATTCACTTTACAAAAATTCGATAATCAGGCTTTTGCGGAAAATTTTATGATTAGCGTTGGGATAAATAATGCCAAGGATTTTTATCAAAACGTAATCGAAAAGCAATTATCCGAGAAATTTGGAATTCGGGTATCAAAGCCTATAAAACAGCCTTATGGCATAGAAGTCAATGTAATAGACATGGCTGGCGTTTGCTGGCATTTTGTAGAATAATGAATTACTAACTTAATCTCATGGAAACATCTCGTAGAAAATTTATACAAATCACAGGATTGAGTTCGCTCGGACTTAGTTTATTGCCTCATTTTCAGTCGTTTAGCAAAATGAGCCAAACACTTGCTCGCAAAAGCCCTGAGTCGCAAGGGGTAGATTCGGCAGGGATTCGGGGATTCTTGAAAGCCGCCAAAGATTCTGGTTTGGAGTGGCATAGTTTCATGCTTTTGAGGCACGGAAATGTGGTGGCAGAAGGTTGGTGGAAACCTTTTCAGGCAGATTATAAACACACGCTTTATTCACTTTCTAAAAGTTTCACGAGTTCTGCCATTGGTTTTTTGGTTTCGGAAGGGAAGATTTCAGTAGAAGATTCGGTGAGGAAATTCTTTCCCGAGGATGTTCCTCAGAATCCGTCTGAAAATCTTAAAGCTATGAAAATCAAGCATTTATTGACCATGAATACGGGACATCATACCGATTCAATGCCTGATTTGAGAGATAATACAAATCAGTCTTGGGTAAAATCATTTCTGGCAAAACCCGTAGAACATGAACCCAGTACTTTCTTTATGTATAACACGGGAGCAACGTATATGTTGGGAGCAATTGTGCATAAAGTAACGGGACAATTATTGGAAGATTATCTAAAACTACGCCTTTTTGAGCCTTTGGGAATAACGGGTTACGATTGGGAAAAATCGCCCGATGGATTGAATACTGCGGGTTATGGACTTCGGGTTTCTACGGAAGATATTGCCAAATTTGGACAATTTTATCTGCAAAAAGGCAAATGGAATAGCAAACAATTACTGCCCCAAAGCTGGATTGAAGAAGCTACCAAAAAGCAGACCACCTCACAATCAGGGGATAACGATTGGTCGCAGGGATATGGCTATCAATTTTGGCGTTGCAAACCAGGCTTTTATAGAGGGGATGGTGCGTTCGGGCAATTCTGTATGATAATGCCCGAACAAGATGCCGTTTTGGTGATGACTTGCGAGAGTTTTAATCTCCAAAAAACGATGAACGTGGCGTATGAAACTATTTTGCCAGCTTTGAAAAATAGCCCATTGTCCGAAAATCCAACTGAATTAAATTCCTTGAAAAAAGAGATAGCGTCATTGAATTTATCCGTTCCGAAAGGCTCGGTTTCATCTAATTTGTCTTCAAAGTATAGTGATAAAGTTTTTCAGGTTGAACCCAATAGTTTTGGCATCAAAAAAATTGGCTTCGGTCTCTTTGCTGATGCGGGTGTTTTAAGGATTTGGGATGAGAAAAGAGAAGGTTTTAAAAAGATAGGATTTGGTTGGGAAAACTGGAAAGTAAACAAAGATAAAGTAGCCTATCAATTCAATGTGATAGGTCGGACTCCCGTTCCATCCAAAATTGCTGCAACGGGTACTTGGTTGAATGACAATACTTTACAGATAAATTTTAAGTTTGTAGATGCAGTTCATGGCGATAAATTGACCTTTGTTTTTGAAGATAATAAGGTAACGCTTTCGTTGCTGAATAGTGTGGCAGAAAATTCAAAAGGGACGGTGGACAAGCGGGATAAATTGTTAGGGGTGATGGTGTAATATTCAAAAAAATCTTAAAAATATTTTATCGTGAAAAACATAATTTTTCTATCTTTTATTATCCTTTTATCGTTTAGTGCGCACGCTCAAAATCCAATTGGAATTTTTGAAAATCATACTGATATTGGCAATGTTTTGAATAAAGGAAATGCTACTTTCGCCAACGGAACGTACACACTCACGGGTTCGGGTGAAAATATTTGGTTCAAAAAGGACGAATTGCATTTTGCTTATCGGAAAATAAAGGGTGATTTCATGCTCACAACTCAAGCTATATTGGTGGGTAAAGGCACAGACCCACATCGTAAAACGGGCTGGATGGCTCGCACCAGTTTAGACACCAGTGCCGCCATGATTACGCTCACGGTTCACGGCGATGGACTCACGGCTTTTCAATATCGTAAGAAAAACGGGACTAACATTGAAGAAATAAAAACACCTATCATTGCCCCCGATATTTTGCAATTGGAGCGAAGAGGAAGAAGTTATTTTGTTTCCATTGCCAAAATCGGAACGCCTTTTTGGACGGTTGAAATCCCAGATTTTGATTTTCCAGAAGAGCTTTTAGTGGGACTCTTTATTTGTTCGCACAACAAAAATGCAGTGGAGCAAGCCCAACTAAGCAATACTCGAATCTTTACGGCAATTAAATAATTGATTATCAGTACATTAATTACAAATACAAACAATGACTTATTTAGCAAATGATGCTCGTTATGAGCGTATGACGTACCGCCGTTGTGGCAAAAGCGGACTGAAATTGCCCGAAATCTCTTTGGGACTTTGGCATAATTTCGGAGGGGTAGATGTCTTTGAAAACTACCGAGCCATTCTTCACGAAGCTTTTGACAATGGTATTACACATTTTGACCTTGCCAATAATTATGGACCTCCTGCGGGTTCGGCAGAGGAGAATTTTGGCGTTATTTTCAAGAAAGATTTTGTTCAATATCGTGATGAATTGGTCATTTCATCCAAGGCGGGTTATCACATGTGGGAGGGTCCTTATGGCGAATGGGGTTCACGTAAATACTTGATTTCGAGTTGCGACCAAAGCCTAAAACGTATGGGCTTGGACTATGTTGATATTTTTTACAGCCACCGTCCAGACCCCGATACGCCCATGGAAGAAACGATGGGGGCTTTGGATAGTTTGGTACGTCAAGGGAAGGCACTATACGTAGGAATTTCCAATTATACTGCCGAACAATCTACCGAAGCCATCAAAATTTTGAAGGGTTTAGGTACGCCTTGCCTCATTCACCAACCTAAATATTCGATGTTGGAACGTTGGGTTGAGGACGGTCTGATGGACGTTTTGGGTGAGAGTGGCGTGGGCTGTATTCCGTTTTCACCGTTGGCTCAGGGACTTTTAACCAATAAATATTTAAAAGGAATTCCTGCCGATTCCAGAGCTGCCAAGTCGCACGGATTTTTGCAGGTGGAACAAGTTTCGGAAGAACAAATCAATAAAGTGGTTCAATTGAATGAATTGGCTCAACAAAGAGGGCAATCTTTGGCTCAAATGGCATTGGCTTGGTTGCTAAAAGATGAGCGAGTTACCTCTGTTTTGATTGGGGCAAGTTCTGTAAATCAACTAAAAGATTCATTGGGCTGTTTGGCAAATAAGGCTTTTTCAGCAGATGAATTGACTAAGATTAATGAGATTTTGAATAAACGTTTTGAGGTTTGATTTGGGGGCGTTCCGCTTCGATGTTTGTTGTTCGTAAATTTTCTAAATTCATCAAAAAAATCAAATGAAAAAAATACTTTTAATACTTTTCCTTCTAATCAGCCAACTCACTTTTGCCCAAATGAAAGTAGCTCGATTATTTTCTGATCATGTAGTTTTGCAAAGACAAAAACCGATTCCTGTATGGGGTTGGTCAACGGCAAAAGACAAAATTACCGTTACTTTGGCAGGGCAAACCCAAACAGCTATCACCGATGCCAATGGCAAATGGACAGTAAAGTTTAACCCCTTAGAAGCAGGTGGACCCTTCGTAATGACTGTTTCTAATAAAACTAATTCTTTGAAAATTAATGAT
>JANPGQ010000695.1:0-3382 GCA_031423975.1 Cytophagales bacterium
ACGTTTGGGTTACAAAGAAGCAGCCAAAGCAGCGGGTGCAAAAATTATGGAACCAATCATGGCAGTTGAAGTGGTTACGCCTGACGAATACACAGGACCAATCACGGGAGATATGAACCGTCGTAGAGGTATGATGAAAGGAATGGATTCTAAACAAGGAGCGGTTATCTTGAAAGCAGATATTCCTTTGTCTGAATTGTTTGGTTACATCACAGACTTGCGTACTATGTCATCAGGACGTGCTACGGCAAACTTAACATTCTCTCATTACGAATTTGTTCCGCAGAACTTGGCAGAAGAAATCGTTAAGAAAGCGAAAGGATTGTAAGATTCGAATTGCTTTAAGATATAAAAACTCCCTCAGAATTGATTTTTTGAGGGAGTTTTTTGTTTAAAATAAGATTAGTTACGAAATAAATAGGATTATTTTTGAAAACCGTTTATCATTGTTTTAATATGAGACAATAATAAATTTAATCCAAAAACAATGAAAAAAACACTCTTATTAATTAGTATAGGACTATGTATGACGATGCTGTCAAACGCCCAAAACAATAATTCATTTGCGGTACAGGCAAGTATTGAAAATGGCGTAATTGAAGGTAATTATGATACCAAAACGGGTGTTCAAACCTATTTTGGCGTACCATTTGCCAAACCACCCGTAGGAGAATTACGCTGGAAAGCACCCCAAGCCCTCGATAATTGGAGTGGTGTAAAAGAAACCAAAAAATTCGGACCCCGCCCGATGCAAGCAATAGTTTTTGGCGATATGAATTCTCGCTCAAATGGTCTGAGCGAAGACTGTCTGTACCTCAATGTATGGACTCCTGCCAAACGCAACGTTAAAGATTTGCCCGTATTGGTTTATTTTTATGGTGGTGGCAATGTAGCAGGAGACGCCTCAGAACCAAGGTATGATGGCGAAAGTATGGCAAAAAAGGGGATTGTAGTAGTTACTTGTAATTACCGTTTGAACGTTTTTGGGAATTTTGCTCATCCAGAATTAAGTGCCGAATCTCCTCAAAAAGTATCTGGAAATTATGGTTATTTTGACCAAATTGCGGCTTTGAAATGGGTACAAAAAAATATCGCCACTTTTGGCGGCGACCCCAAAAAAGTAACCATTGCAGGAGAATCAGCAGGTTCTATTGCGGTGAGTTATCAAATGGCATCACCTTTATCAAAAGGCTTAATCATGGGAGCAATTGGTGAAAGCGGAGCAGGTATTACCCCCACAATGGCACCCGTAACATTAGCAGAAGCTGAAAAACAAGGAGCAGATTTTGCCAAAAATGCAGGAGTTCCTACGCTGAAAGGTTTGAGAGCTTTATCCACCAAAGAAGTTTATGAAATGTACGGTGAATCAAAAAAGTTCGGTTTTCCAGTAGTATTAGATGGCTATTTTCTGCCAAAAACCCTTCCGCAAATTTTTGCCGCCAAAGAACAAGCCCAAATACCGCTTCTGGTAGGTTGGAATTCAGCCGAAATTCCTGGTCAAGCCTTTATGCAGGGAAAGCCTACAAGGATGAAAACTTTGTAGCCAGAGTAAAAAAGGAATATCCAACCGATTTTGAAGAGGTTTTGAAGCTATATCCACACGGTTCTGAAAAAGAAATTGAACTATCGGCAACGGCATTGGCGGCGGATAGATTTATTTCATACAGCACTTGGAAATGGTTTGATTTGCACAGAAATAATAGCTCTCAGCCCGTTTATCGCTATTTATACAGCAAATTAAGACCCGACTTAGTAGATAATTCGATGGCATCGGGTTTGGCAGGTGGTACGGTTAAAAAAGACCAAAATACGCCAAAACCTCCCCAAGCCGTAGGAGCTCCGCACGCTTGCGAGATTGAATATTGCATGGGAAATTTGCATCTGGTAAAAGAATATGCTTGGACAGCTGACGACTACAAAGTATCAGATACGATGCTAAATTATTTTGCTAATTTTATCAAAACGGGCAATCCCAACGGAGCAAAATTACCCGAATGGACAGCCGCCAAAGCAGGAGATTTAACCCCACCCGTGATGATTATTGACACAGAATCAAGAACAGAAAAAGCTCAAAATGATGGGCGGTATTTGTTTTTGGATAAGGCTTATGGGAATAAGTAGGAGAGTATAAATAGTATAAATTAAAAAAGGTGTAAATGTCTGATTTTATGATATTTACACCTTTTTAGTAATACTGCCTTTACAAAATAATACACTTCAAAAAAGGCTGAAAATATGGTCTAAAAGTGAAAGTATATTTGGAAGATAATATTTAATTATACTTTGAAGTATCATAAGCATAATTCCCTTTATCCAGCTATAATATTTTGTATTTTTCTTACCTTTTTTGTCTAATATGAGCACTATTTTACCTTTTGAAAGATAGTGAAATACTTTCTTCGGCTTATGTTTAGATACGCCTAAGCGTACACATACCAGCTCATACGCAAGCAAAGCTTGCAATCGTTGTTCTAAATTTGGATTGTCCATCTAACAATTTCTTTAAATTGAATAAATGGGAGTAGCTACACCCGCTGATTATCTAACCAGTGATGCAAAGGAATGAAGAAAGAGAAAGGTAAGATATTGGTAATTTTGGTAATTTTGTCAAAAAGGGTAGATATTAGGCTTATGAATCGCTTTTGAAAATTCTACATCCATATTTGAATAGTTACTTAGTTGATGAAAGTACGTTTTTAAGAATATCTTAAAACTTTGTCTAATTTTCCTTGTCTTGATTAAGTCGTTATGAATTAATCTTATAGTGTGAAGAAGTGATATACTGGTTATTCCATTCAGAGAAAGAGGTTTTTTAATTTCTGGTACTGTATTGTTTTCAACTAAATAGCATAAATCATTGAATAACTGTTTAAAGTTTTCATCACTCATTATTTTTTCTCTATTTAGGTTATTCCCTTTTAAGTGTTCAATATGTTTGTAAATAATCTTTTGGTCGTCTGTTAAGTCGGTTTCTGGCTTTGGTTGGTCTTGTGCCGTGGCGGTCGGTGCGGGTGCTTCTGGTTGTTCTGAGAAATATTTATCTAAAAGAACTTTGTAAAATTTAATGAAACACGCTGAAATAAATAACCATTTCAATCTGTAAATATCATAGTAGCCATTAGGTATTTGACTACCTGACAATTTACTTACCTCTTCCATTGTATTGTAATACTCAACATAAACGCCTTGTCTCAAATCCCAATCTTGGAACACTTCTATTTGTTTATTGTAAGCAAACATAATTTGCTCCTTTACTTTTTCTTTGGGTAACATTTCCAAATTATTCAATAAATCACGGTGTACTGTATTTAGATTCCTAACATACCAATTTACACACGCCCATTTTTGATTATTAAAATCAATGTCCCCCTTCTTATGTTCC
>JANPGQ010000696.1:0-2822 GCA_031423975.1 Cytophagales bacterium
GCCTTTATACAAATCAATGGATTGAATACTTTCGCCTGGAATTACGGAGAAAAGCCCGAAAAGATGGGATGGATTATAGATAGGATTTCCTTCAAAAAGTATCAAGTTTTGGTCCACATTTCCCCCTCTGATATTCAGTCCGTTTGCTCCTTCACCCACCGAACTAACGCCTGGGAGCGTTTGTAGCCCCCGTTGAAGGTCGAACTCGCCCATGAAAACAGGAATCCGAGTTAGTCCTCTGATGTTGAGACTCATATTGCCGATGCTAAAATCTTTGCGTTGCGTATTTGCCGTACCCCTTACCACAAACTCATCCAATTCGTTGGTGGCAAGTTCCATTTCTACCCGAATGGTTGAATCGGTTTGTAGATAAAATTGGCTTTCGGTGATTTTGAAACCCACGTGACTAAACACCAGTTTATATTTGCCAGTGGCTAATTGAAGGTCAAAATGACCCGTTTTGTCTGGTCTGACTCCAACATATTTTCCATTGACCCGCAAACTAACATTCTCAATAAAAATATCAGGAGATTTTGAGGTCAGAAATACTTTGAGATTATGGTTTTGAGCCTTGGTGTTATACCCAAAAGCGAATAAGAAAATGGTAAAAGTGATTAAAATGAAGCGTGGAGTAGCGTTTTTCATTGAGATTATGTTTAAAGTAGTTTAGGAAAAAATAATTTATACGAGATTCATTTGCCGAACACGGAAGTCGTCCTTCAAAATGACGATTTCCGTATAAATAATTTATGTAGAATGTTGCTCAATCCTTACTTGGGACGATATTCCTCAAACGCTATTCCATCCAATCTACAGGTCTTACCGTTGTACGAAATGAATTAGGAGCACATTGGGCATAAGGGGGTATAATGTTGCATCCAGGTAGTCGAGGAGCACTATAATATGTTGGTGCTAAGCTATAATACTCTAAATCAGGATTCACTGGGAGCAAAGACACATTTGTTGGAGCTTTGGTTCTATCAACATAATATCCGTATTTCTGTTGCCCACTTACTTGAAAATACCCTAAAATTCTCTCATTCTCATTCCCTCTCAAAAAAACATTACCCGCAATAATGGGAGGAATTGGGTCAACTAAAGTGCCCGAACGCTGTCCATTTTCTTCTAAGTTTTTTAAATATTTATAGGCATCAGTGGTTAAATAATTTTGATAAACCTCCACATAATAGCGGTCGTAACCAGTCATGGGAATTTCCAATAATTTCTGGATTCTTCTACTGCCAATTGCCAAAATATTATCGCCAAATATTGAATAATAACGTTGTCGCTTAAAATTCCAACAACGGGTTACGCCTGGTTCACACGGAAAAGCGGCACTGTATCCTCCTTTACAAGATTTTAAAAAACCAGGGCAAGGTAAATATACATTTGGCTCAATTTCATAATCTGAACATTTATCAGAATTAAAACAAGTAAAGGCTTTTTGATAATTGATAAAATACGTTTGATAATACAGATTAGCACTATTCTTAGGTTTCAACTCTCCATTGACTTCAAACTTCCTTTTGCTGGAATTATAAGTATCAACAATCTGCTCATATCGGTCGGGAGATTTCAAGGTATCAATGGTACTAATGTACTCTTTACCATTTGATAAAACGATGCTGAGTTGATAGGTACAACTATTACAGCCCTTAAAAGTTAAATTTTCAGGTTTATATTTTTCACTATTAGCATTAAAAACAAAATTGATACGTTTATTACCATTTTCAATGACCTGCACTTTTGCATCCTCAATCAATATATTAGTAGGGTCTTGACTTCTTTGATTGGTATAATACAGGCGTATCGCAGACGAATCTTGGTCATATATTTGTCCGTCCACGAGCAGAAACGCTGGATTATCATCCAAATTAAAATCATAGTCCGAAATGCAGGAACACGTCCCTGTAATGAGTAATATGAGTGTAAATAGATTTTTCATTTATTATGATTTAGGTAGTTTTTTGTTATTAATCTCGCCAATTGAGAGGTTTAGTATTTGTACGGAAAGATGTGAGAGTACATTTTGCGTAAACAACTTTACATCCAGGTACTCCACAATTATTTGCCAATACAACGGTTCCCGGTCTTAAATCGTAATAAACAAAATCTGGATTTTCCTTTGGTAATAAAATGCCTCTGGGTGCATCATCTTTTTCGATATAATAACCATATTTCTGTTGTCCACTCACTTGAAATGAACCCAAAACTCGCTGGTTTTCATCACCCCGCAGATAAATATTTCCAGTGATTAGTGGTGGAATTGGATCAACCAAAGTCCCTGTTCTTTGTCCGTTTTCTTCAAGAGTTTTCATGTATCTATATGCTTCAGCAGTAACGTTATTCTGATAAACTTCTATGTAATATGGCTCATAATCACTCAAAGGAACTTCTAATAATTTTTGTGTTCTGTTGCTACCAACCGCCAAAATAGCATCAGAAAAAATAGAATAATAACGTTGCCGTTTGAAATTCCAACAATCATAGGCTGAAGGAATACAGGGGAAAGAAGGAATAATACTATTTATATACAGCGGTACATTGTTATTGCAAGATTGCAACAAACAAGTTCCATAAGGGTCTATTGCTACTGCTTTTACATCTACACATCCAAGACATTCTGCACAGTATTTACACCTTTCATAATTAATAAAATAAGTTTGATAATAACTATTCGCACCACTTTTAGGCTTCAAGTCCGCATAGACTTCAAATTTCTTTTTCTCTGGATTGTATCTATCAAAAATTTTTTCATATCTATCTGGTATTTTGAGTGTATCAATTGTACTAATATATTCTTTACCATCAGCTAAAACAAA
>JANPGQ010000697.1:0-3518 GCA_031423975.1 Cytophagales bacterium
TACTTAACTACCGCCAAACCAAGTTTCTTATTAAGTCGAGCATAATTATTGGGAGCATCATTGCCTTCTCTGATACGTTAACTATGCTTTTTTATAATCCAAAACCGCTTGGATTTGCTTTAACTTTAGTTGAAATTACAAAAATTTTTGTCTTTGATTTGGGATTGGCGAGCTGTCTAATATTGGTTTTGACACTTCCATTTTTGCTAATTGATAAATTAAACGTGCTTGGGGGTAAAACTTTAGTGTATATTTTCGGACTCATCTTAATATTTTGTGTTCTTTTACTCAATAAATATTACGCTACTACGCATCTTTCTTTGGGCAGCGACCTTTACGGATTTTCGATTGATGACCTCCAAATGATTGTTAGTTCTTCTACCGATTTTAGTTTGTTGGCAATGTGGCCATTTTACACATTTCCAATAACTTTCATCATTCTCTATAAATACTTTCACGTCGGATTCTTCAATGTGAAATGGTTTACTTCCCTTGTTTTGATTGGAATCTTGTTTTTTGGTTTTGAAACGCTTTCAAAAAATACGAAAATCACCAATTTAGTTTACTTTGTAAACGACAGCATTGATTTTAAGAAAAGTAGCACCGTTGTCAAAAAACAAGTTTGGGCAGGGGCAAATGCGTATCCTTTGTTGCGAAAATATTCTTCACAAAATGATGTTTTAGGACAATATTTAACCCTAAAAACGCAAAAACCGAATATAATTTTAATTATTGTAGAAGGTTTGGGAAGGGATTTTTCGGGCGAAGATGCGGAGTATCCTGGGTTTACGCCATTTTTGGATTCGCTTTCTCAAAAAAGTTTGTATTGGACAAATTTTGTGAGTAATGCGGGAAGGTCATTCGGAGCAATTCCGTCAATTTTGGGTTCAGTTCCTTTTGGAAGTAGTGGTTTTTTAGAATTAAATAAATTGCCTTCTCATATTTCATTAATCCCCTTATTGAAAAGTTATAATTATAAAACGTCCTATTTTGAGGGTGGAGATGCTCAATTTGACCATAAACTCAATTATTTGACCAATGAGGGAATGGAAAATATTGTTGACCAAAACAGCTACGGAGCGAGTTATACAAAAAATCCATCCGAAAACGGATTTTCGTGGGGTTATCCCGATAAAGAGATTTTTAAAAAAACACTGACTGAATTAAAACCCGAAGGACAACCACGGTTTGATTTAATCATGACGATTACAAATCACGAACCTTTTATTTTCAACGGAAAAGAAAGTTACCTTACTCGGGTAAAAGCTCTGTCGGATAAGAGTAATTTTAGCGATGAGCAAAAGGAAGTAGTTGATAAATACAAAGACGTATTTTCGACGCTTTTATACACTGACGATGCCATTAAAGGTTTCATAAATCAGTATAAAAGTAATCCGAATTATGAGAATACGATTTTCATCATCACGGGCGACCACCGATTAATTCCGATTCCTCAGAAAGATAATATTTGCAAATATCACGTTCCCCTCATCATTTATAGTCCAATGCAAATTAAAGCGGAAAAGTTTAAAGGAATTTGCTCGCACATGGATATTATGCCCAGTATTATAGCACTATTGAACAATAAATACAAAGAGAAAAATATTGAAAAAGTGCCGTGGATTGGCTCAGGACTTAGTAATGCAACCACTTTTGTGAATAATCATGATATTCCACTTACTAAATATAAAGGTGCTTTTAAGGATTACATTTCGGGCGATTTATTCTTGAGTGAGAATGTGTTGTATAAAATTGACGATAAATTTAGGTTAGAACCTGATAATTCGGGCGAAGAACAATTGTTGATAAATAAGAAGTTTTCAGAGCATCAAAAGATAAATACTTACGTAACCCAAAACAATAAAATCATTCCGCCCGAAATGGTGATTGAAAATGCCAACATTGTAAAATTTACGAAGGAAGAAATGGCAACTATTAAAAAATACGTGCAGAAAAAATCGCCGGGAGAAATATATATGGTTGCTCGAAATTTGGCCTTTAATACCAACAGAAAAGAAGCACTTGTATTGTGCAATTATATTTTAAACATTAATTCCAATCATTTTGATACCCGAACGTTGAAAGGAAGAATTCTGGCTTGGACTGGCAATTTTGAAAAATCTGAAAAGGAATTATCGCTCATCATTGAACGCAATCCCGGCTATCAAGATGCGTATTTTGCACTTTTAGATTTGTATTGGTGGAACGGAAAACCTTTAAAAGCACGCATGATTGCTGAAAAAGCACGGATTAATTTACCCGAAGAAGCGCAATTTCAGAAAAATATTGATATTGCTATCAAACGCTTTAAGAATAATTTGGCAAGTTCCAAAGAAGAAAGTGTTCGCAATTAAATATTCCACTAACAACTAATCGAACTAATGAAATTTTATTATAAAGTTTTTATTTTCAGCTTATTAGTGTGCTTTTCGGGGTATACTCAGGTTGGTAAATTTGACCCAGATTCGGCTTTTGCGGAGGCTCGAAAACTGGCATTTGATGGTAAAAAAGCGGAAGCAGAAACTTCTTTAAAGTTGATTTTAGAAAAATATCCTAATTATGATGAAATTCGACTGTTTTTGGCAACAGTTTATGGCTGGGATAAGCAATACAAATTAGCCAATGAAGAGTATCAGCAATTATTGGCAAAAGACAAAACTAAAAAAGATTATTGGATTGGCTACATAAAAAATGAAATTTGGGCCGACCAACCTTTAAAAGCCATTGAATTGGCTAATCAAGCCTTGGACGTTTTGCCCAATAATCCAGAAATTGTGATTCTGAAAGCTACCGCCGAAAAAAATAACAATGAATTAGACAAGGCTTCGCAGACGATAACCGCTTTTTTGAAGGATAATCCCAATCAAAAAGAAGCACTTGAATTTAAAAGTAACCTCAAAAGTAATTTGGCAACTAACCAAATTTCCTTCAAATACGCACAAGATATTTTCAGTGAAATCTACGACCCGATGTATTATTATACCTTACAGTACGGAAAATCTACCAAGCGTGGAAGTATTTTTGCTCGGTACAATTTGAATAAGAAGTTCGGCGAATACGGCTCTCAAATTGAATTGGATGCCTATCCAAGCATTGCAAAAGGGCTTTATGCTTATTTAAACTTAGGGTATTCCAATTCTCCGATTTTTCCAGCATGGCGTTATGGATTTCAATTGTATAAATCATTACCCAAAAGTTTTGAGGCTTCCATAGGATTTAGATCTTTAAAATTTGGCGATAGATATACCAATATATTTACGGGTTCGGTCGGGAAATATATTGGGAATTCTTTTATTTTTGTGGTACCTTATCTTATTCCAAGCAATGAGGGATTGAGTAAATCTGTTAGTGTTACTTACCGAAAATACAGGGCTACTGCTAATCAGTATTTTTCTGTTTCGACGGGTTTTGGTTTTTCTCCAGAAATTAATCGTTTTGGTTTTGATGCGGCATACCAGCCAATTGTGGGCTTAAATTCGCAGAAATTTGACATAAGTAATACCTTTAAAATCAAAAAT
>JANPGQ010000698.1:0-3589 GCA_031423975.1 Cytophagales bacterium
CTCTGCCAGTTTGAGTCAGGGACAAAAACAGAGAATATTGATTGCCCGTGCCGTGTATAAAGACCCCGAATTCTTCTTTTTTGACGAAGGGACAAGTGCCTTAGACGTTCAAAATCAGCAAGTTATCTTGGATAATTTACAGGAATTTTATCAAGGTAGAACGGTGGTAGTGGTTGCTCACAGACTAAGCACCATCTACAACGCTGACCAAATAGTAGTAATAGAAGGCGGACAGATTTTAGAAAAAGGCACCCACGATGAATTGATTGCTTTGGAAGGAAGATATTTTGATTTATTGACTACGCAATTGGAGGCGGCGGCATAAAAGTAATTCTTAAAATACCCCTCGCAAGGGTTCAAAACCCTTGCGAGGGTTGTAATCTGATAATTAATTATAATTTTTAAAACACTCAAAAACCATGAAAACTCAATCAACCAATAACAAACTAAGCGATGAAATGAATGATGTCATTCTCGAAGCTCCCAATTTACTCGTCCGTATTGGTGTGGGCGTAACTACTGCTATTTTAGGGTTTTTCTTCTTCGGTACATGGGTTATCAAATACCCCGAAGTCTTGAAAGGCAATGCCACTATTACCACCAATATTGCTCCTATTCGGGTGGTTGTACCTACGGGCGGTCGGATGTCTCGCCTCATTGCGAAGGACGGCATGATGGTAAAAAAAGGTGATATTTTGGCAGAAACCGAGAATACCACTACATTAGGTAACATCCCAGTGATGAAGCAATTGATGGTTCAAACTAAGTCATTTTTACAAAATCCACAAGGGAATATTTCGTTTCCAAAAGATGATTTTGTTTGGGGAGATTTGCAGGAGAATTTCAACGTTTTGCAACAAAACTACTTAGATTTAAAGCGTTTACAAGCTGATAATTTTCAGGCAGTTCAAGTGAGAAATTTGGCTACCCAACAAGAGGATTTACGCAAAATTGTGAAATTGAATGAACGCCAAAAGGAATTTAAAAAAGAAGAATTTGAAAATTCTGAACAACGGTTTTTGAAGGACGAAAAACTCTATAAAGACGGTGTTTATAGTAATGCCGAATACGTAGAACGTAAAAACAAACACTTGGAAAAACGTGGTGAATTGGAAGAGTTTTACAAAGAAACCGTAAATAATGAATTGAAAATCAATAAGTTGAAAGCTATTGCCCAAGAAGTTAGTCATGAATATTCTGTAAAAAGAAATCAATATCTTGACAATATTCAGTTGAGTTTGAATAATATTGAAAATAGCCTTCAAAACTGGCAACACAACTATTTAATCACCGCTCCTGCCGATGGAAAATTGGTTTTTTTGAAAAAACTCACCGAAAATGAATACCTCAAAGAAAACGATGTTCTATTTTCAGTAATGCCTAATAATGAAGACTTTATCGCCACGGTGGACATTCCCGTGCGAGGTATGGGGAAGGCAAGCGTTGGACAAAAAGTAATCATCAAATTAGATGATTATCCTTATCAAGAATTTGGAATGTTAGAAGGCAAAGTACAGAGTTTAGACCCATCATTGAACGTGAAATTTTACCGAGTAATGGTCAGTTTACCCAAAGGATTGAACAGTACCTACAAGCATAATTTTATCTTCAAAACTGAAATGGTAGGCTCTGCCGAAATTGTTACGGCAGATTTACGATTGATTGAAAGAGTGTTTTATGGTTTTCGGAAATTGTTGATGTAGGATAAAAATAGACTACTGATTTAGTTGATTTTACGGATTTAAGTACCCTGTTAAACCTATAAGGTTTTAAAAAACATTATAGGTTTAACTATGAAGTATTTATGATGTCAAAATGGATAACCCACCGCAATATTCAGAATCAAATTCTCACTTCGCCAACCTGAATCTTTTAGGTTGAAATTCTTTAAAACCCAGCGGTCTCCCTCGGGCAAATAAGGCTTGCGAACTGGTGTAGCTAAGTCAAAACGTAAGACCAATACACTAAAATCTAAACGCAATCCAATGCCTGTACCGATAGCAACTTGTTTATAAAAATCAGAACCAAAAACCCCAGCCTCTTTATAGGTATCGGTATATTGTTGTGTCCAAACATTACCTGCATCAATGAAAAAAGCGCCATTGATATACTTGTTAAATTTTAGCCGTAGTTCGGTGTTTAATTCCAGTTTAATATCCCCCGCCTGAGTACCTAATAATTGACTATTTATGGTATTGTCAGAAAGAAAACTTCCTGGTCCGATGGAACGTGCTGCAAACGCCCGAATACTGTTATTACCGCCAGAAGTGTATTGTTTAGTAAGCGGTAGCATAAACGAATTGCCATAAGGAAGTCCATAACCGAGAATCAAACGGTTGGCAAGTTTCATACTTTTAGTAAGAGAAAACGAATATTTAAACTCAGCATCGAAACGGGCATATTGAGCAATAGAAACACCAAATATAGTTTGAGCTCCAACTTCCTGTTTCCCGATTTTAGATAATAAACTGGCAAGATTTCCTGCTACTTCCACGCCACCCGTAAATAGAAAAAGGCTTCTATCATTACGCCTGTTGCTGGGTGTGTAGTTCACAGTATAGCTTGAACTCATGATTAACGTATTCTGCCGCAATTGTTCATAAGCCACAAAATTGCCCGTTCTGATGATATTATCTGCAAATTCTTCCGATACATTACTCACTTTCACCAAGTTGATAGAAATAGGCGTAAAGGAATGTTCGTAGAAATTATTCTGTTTCCACACATACCCCATTGAAGCTTTTGTAGAAGTTATATCGTATAAACCACTCCGATTATTGAGTTCATATTCCAGTCCAATATTAGTTTTTGGAAGTGCTTGATTTGTGATAGGATTTGTTTTGAAAAAAGGAACTACAAATCTTGGTATTGTTACCGAAGCTACCAATTTTAGCGTCTTGTTACTAACTGCTCCTAAAGCGGTACTAATACCACCAACTTGATAGTCAAAGCCCACCCCAGCACTAATTTTCAACAGTTCAGCACCGCCAAACATATTTTTATTGTTCCAAGAAACACTCACACTTGTCCCTGTAAAATTGTTAGATTTTGTGGTTGCAAGTAATTCCAAACCTAACGATTTAGCTTTCAGCGGTGTTAAATAGTAATAAATATCCAATAATGCAGAATCTGAACGAGGCACTAATTGAAAGGTATTTCTGACAAATTTGAAATTGTTGTTAAGATTTATTAACCTCGAAAGTGAAATATCCTGAACTGCACTACTATAACGTACCCCACGCCGAAAACCAATGGCTTGTGAAAATATACTTGGACGGTAAGAACCCGTTTTATCTTCAATTTTTATACCATTAAATTCCACCTCCGAACTCTTATTTTTCATACTATCTGCCACGATAATTTCACCATAATCAGATTTTACATGAACGTCTCTTACGTAATAAATTTTACGGGCGATTTGAGAAGTAGTAGGCTTAATTTCAATGGATAAATCTACCTTATGATTACCTTTTGAGGAATCAACTTTGGCAATAATATAGTCAGGTTGGAAATAATAAAAACCTCTTCTTTTCAAAATATTATCAATACGGGTACGCTCGCCAGAAATAAGCTCAAAACGATAAGGAAC
>JANPGQ010000699.1:0-8775 GCA_031423975.1 Cytophagales bacterium
AATGCACGAGGTTCAAGCATTGGTTTAGGGTCACCATTTGGATTTACTAAACAATAATAGGGCTGTGCATTGGCATTAAATTTCGTAATTTCAAAATCAAGGTTTTGGTCGCCCAATGTAGTTTTTTCTAAGCCATCATCTTTGGAGATAAACCATTCATTCTTAGGCAATTCGGTTTTATCATCCACGTACAAAGCCACTACCACGTAATCATTTTTCAAACGCTTTAAAACCTCGGGGTCTGCCCAAACGCTGGCTTCCATTTTTCTACAATTCACGCAACCATGTCCCGTGAAATCAATGAAAATGGGCTTATTTATTTTTTTGGCATAAGCCACGGCATCTTTATAATCAAAGAATCCTTGAATATCGTGGGGTAATTTCAGAAATGAGCTATACTTTACGTCTTTTGGAAAATCAGAATTTTGATTTGTTGCCACTTCGCCCGTACCTTTTGTCAAGACAAAATCCTGCGTTTCAATCGGGGGTAACAACCCTGAAAGGGCTTTCAAAGGAGCTCCAAACATTCCTGGGAAAATATAAACTACAAATGAGAAAACCGTCAAGGCAACCATCAATCTGCCTACGCTCAATTTCTCAACTTTATCATCGTGTGGCATTTGGAATTTGCCCAATAAATGTAAGCCCATCAAGGTAAAAATAGCAATCCAGATAGCTAAATAAATCTCTCTGTCCAAGATTCTCCAATGGTAGGTTTGGTCAACGGTACTGAAAAATTTAAGTGCCAAAGCCAATTCTAAGAAGCCGAAAAATACTTTGATGGTATTCATCCAACCACCCGATTTTGGGATTTTTTTCAATAACGAAGGTGATAAAGCCAACAACACAAAGGGCGAAGCAAGTCCTAAACCAAAACCAAACATTCCGATGATGGGTTTGGTAAAATGCCCCGCTGCACCCAAACCCAAGAGTGTACCCACAAATGGCCCCGTACACGAGAACGACACCAAAGCCAACGTAAAAGCCATGAAGAAAATACCTATCCAACCGCCTCTATCCGACTGTGCGTCCACATTATTGACAAATTGTGAAGGTAATTGAATCTCGAAAAGACCCAAAAATGAAAGTCCGAATACAATGAAAATGGCAAAAAAGAGGAGATTGGGAATCCAGTGAGTACTGATAAAATTGGGGGCGGCTTGTCCCAAAGTGGCGGCAATTATTGTTCCGAACAATACATAAATCCCGATGATGGACGCTCCGTAAAGAAAGGCTTTGCCCACACCGTTTTTTTGCTTAATAAAGAAACTAACCGTCATCGGAATCAGTGGATACACGCAAGGCGTAAGGCAAGTAGCCAAACCAACGCCCAAGGCAATCAAGAAGAAAGCCAAAATGGATTGTTCTTCTTTTTTGGGTTCAGTTGCGGTTACAGTTTCTTGATTGGCAGAAACCGAATCCGTAGAAACGACAACAGGAGCAGAAACTTCTTCCTTCGCAGAGTCAATAACGGTTGGAGCAACGGTATTGGCAATGGTGGGAATCGTTTTCTCCTCCTGTTGAGTAGTTTTTTTATCTTCTTCCGAAATAGAATTACTTACTTCGTCTTCGCTTTTTTTTTTACAGTTGCATCCGTAGTTGCACCCGTTTTTGCTTCAATTTTAAACGCTCCTTTCACGGGTACGCATTGTCCCGTTACGTCCGAGCAAACCTGTCCGTCATATTGACCTTCAATCACAGGATTTTCTTTCAAAATTTTGATTGATTGCCTCATTTCGCCCTTTCCTTCAAAGTAGGCTACATCTCCATCAAAAATATCATCGTGTTTTTTCTTAGAATTAATGGATTTCAAAGCTCCAAGGGCTTCAAAAGAATCATTTGATTTTAGTTTAATTGTCGAAACAATCGGTCCTACCTTTGGGTCAAAATCAGAAGCGTAATGATGCCAAGTTTTATCCATTTTTAAGGTAAAAACAATATCAACCGTTTCACCAACAGCAGGATTTGGTTTTGATAATGCCCAAGACCATTTGGCGGGAGTAACTTTTTGAGCATCAACGCCCGTTGAAAGTATTAGAAAAGCAATTAGACTAAAAAATATCTTTTTCATTTGAAGATGGGTAATTTTAGAGAATAGATAACAGAGAATAGTTGATAATTTTGTCTGCCTGTTATTCACTCTTTGAATGGTTTAATCAATGGTTATTTTGTAAGGAAACGAAGAAATATCAAGATTGAATATTTTGATTAACAAAATTAACAATAATTTTTGGATAATGGTAAAAGGTAACGGTAAAGGGTGAACGATACACGGTTTCCAAACGAATTTTCCGAAAACCGTTTACCCTTTACCGTGAACCGTTATTGAACTTTCAATTTATCCTTGAAAACCTTATTCAATTTATCCAATTTAGGACGAATAACTACCTGACAATAAGGATTATGACCATTCAAGGCGTAATAATCTTGGTGATAGTCTTCGGCTGGATAATAGCTTTTCAAGGGTAAAATTTCTGTAACTATGGGATTTGGAAAAACGTGTTCAGCATTCAATTTTGCCTTCCATGCTTCGGCTGCCGTTTTTTGAGCTTCGTTTGAATAATAAACGCCCGAACGATACTGTGTTCCTTCATCATTGCCTTGACGATTCAAGGTAGTAGGGTCGTGGGTTTTCCAGAAAATCTCCAAAATAGTATCAAAAGACACCTTTTTAGGGTCATACGTTACCTGTACAACCTCCGCATGACCTGTCTCACCCGTACATACCTCACGGTACGAAGGATTTTTCACCGTTCCATTGGCATATCCTGACTCTACTTTTACTACTCCCGTAACTTCTTGGAATACCGCCTCGGTACACCAAAAACACCCTGCCCCGAAGGTAACAGTTTCTAAACCTACTGTATTGACTTTTTCTTCGTTCATTTTTTTGCTATTTTTTTGATTATCAGGCTTTTGACCACATGAGACCCCTGCGAACAATGTAACTATTCCAAGAATCAACGCATTAATTTTCATTTTCATTTTTGCTAAGATTTAATTTGCTGTAATTTTGAATTCTTTTTACAAAGATACGTTGTTGATGAATCTATGGATTGTCGGATACATGACTCTTTGTTGATGTTTGGGATTCGATGTTCGGTTGTCGATATTGGGAATTCCGAACATCGAACCGAGCGACGGTCGCATCCCAACCGAACACCGATATTAAAACCACAAAAGATGCAAGAAAGTTACAATAACATTATTTTTTCCAGATGGAAAAGTGCCCTTACTAATTTTGCTTATACCGTTAAACTAATGACAACCATTGCCATTTTTGCAGTGGGTGCTTTTCAATTTCCTACCTATTTTTCACATATTCAAAAGCGAGATGGACAGTTTCTAAACGATTATGTCTTAGACTATCTACCTGCTCATGATGTCTCTACGGCTATTTTTGCAGTTATTTATGGGTTGTTAATTTATATGCTTTGTCGAATCCTGACTAAGCCTAACCTCTTTTTACTATTTGCACTCACCTTTGTCATTGAAACAGTTTTCCGAATGACAACCATTTATTTATTCCCGCTCAATCATCCACAAAACTTAGTCATTCTGCATGATACTTTTGCAGAGTTATTGATTTACGGTGATTCTGAACCCATCACCAAAGATTTGTTCTTTTCGGGACATACCGCTACGATGGTTATGATATGGTTATTTGTAGAAAAACCGCTTGAAAAATACATTGCCGCCATTGCTACTTTTTTCTTGGCTTCGCTGTTGTTAATCCAGCACGTTCATTATACCGTAGATGTATTAGGGGCGTTCTTTTTTACCTATCTTTCATACCTAATTGCTAAACAAATCGTTGATAAAAAGTGGTTGATTACGGTGAGTGTGATGCTTGGATTTTATGTAGTTCTCCAAACAGTCTTTTACTTAGGTTCAAAGATTTGATTAGTACAAAAATACTTTTTAAAAACGTTTTATGATATTTATCAGTTATTTATGAAAGAGTACGCCTTAATTTTGCCTCATATTTTTTTGATAAGATAGTCATAAAAATTATTCATTGTAAAAAAAACGAATTTTATATAAACTTTCTCAGAATATTTGATAATCTTCTAATCAAAAATTTATAATTTGATTACATTCTATTAATTTGCATCGTTTTATCAAGTTCCAAAATGAATAAAACTTAGTTTAAGAATTAAGGGTAAATTGTTCCGTTAAAACTATTTTTTGAATCGCTGAAACAAAATGTAAAACTTCTTTTAGTACAATTCCCTGAGAAGTATTTTATTAAACAATCTGGTTAAAAACCACGGTAAAATAGACATAAAAATATGGTAAAGTTCGAGTATAAAACCTTCCAATGGGGAGATGAATTAACCCAAGAACAAAAGGATTATTTCCGTCAATATGGTGTAATCCAATTCAAAAATTTTATCAACGCTGACACAATTAAGACTTTTATTGATGAATTAGGAAAAATCGAAAAGAAGTGGTTAGATGAAGGCACTGAAAAAATAAATGGTATTCCATTAAAATTTGGCAAAGACCCCAAAGGTAATAAAATGATTCAGAGGATGTGCTTTACTAACAAGTACAGCCCCGTTTTAGCTGAATTTTTGAAAGACCCAAGACTACAAATTTTAACCGAACTATTAGCTCCTTACGATGGTCGTATTGGCGACGAAGAGAAAGATGGATTGGTATTTAATCACTATGTAAACGCTCCAAACAGTAAGTTTACACAGATGGGATGGCACACAGATAGCCCACGTGATTTGTTTTTGGGTCAGAAAATTCTGCCAATGCTCAACGTTGGCGTGCATTTAGATAACTGTCCATCATCAAATGGAGGTTTGCGAGTATTGCCAGGAACGCAAAATCAGAATATGTTGAAATTATTGTTCGGTAAAAAACAATTTATCGACCATTCTCCCGATAAGCGTGAAGTAGGGTTTGAAATCGAAGCGGGAGACTTAACCGTACACGATGGTCGTTTGTGGCACCGTGTGGAGGTTTCGCCAAATATGGGTGAAAAATCTCGTCGTCGTGTCATGTATGTACCCATCATTACGGGTAAGTATATGCCGAAAAGTGAAAATAGTAAGACTCCATTCTATCACAGATTCTCTAAAGTGGTACAGAAATAATTGTTAGAAATTTTCATAGAAAAAGCCGTTAGAAATTGATTCTGACGGCTTTTTTGTGCATATAGTTTTCAGTTCAATGGATTAAATCGCAACAGCAACTTATAGAATGCTTTGTTTCTATGAAACTCGTATAAAAGTTGTAGGCTTGAAAATTTTCGACTACCCTTTGCCTTGATTCTATCCTCTGTATTCTATGCTCTATTACCAAACTTGGCTTTCAAAACACCAATAATCATGGGCAAAACAGATACCGCTACGATTCCTAAAACTACTTTCTCAAAATTATGTTTTACCCATTCATTTGTACCTAAAAAGTATCCCAATGTGGTAATACCCGTTACCCATAAAACCGCTCCAATAATACAAAAAGTGATATATTTTGTGTAAGTCATACTTCCCGCACCCGCCACAAAAGGAGCAACCGTTCTGACAATCGGAACAAAACGTGCCATTATAACTGCTTGTCCGCCATGTTTTTCATAAAATGCCTCTGTTTGCTCAATATGGCTACGCTTCAGAAATAAAATCTTCTCTTTAGATTTGATAAAATTACTAAAAAACTTCCCCACAAAGTAATTGACATTATCGCCCAAAAGAGCCGCTCCAATCAATAAAGGAATGACAAAAGAGAGTTCGATTTTGCCCGTAGTAGATGCCAAAACACCCACGGCAAAAAGCAATGAATCGCCAGGTAAGAGAGGCATGACGATAAGACCCGTTTCTACGAAAATAATCAAGAAAAGTAGAGCATAAGTAACAGTACCGTGGTCAGTAATAAACTGCGAGAGGGCAGTTAAAGGGTCTTTCAAGAGTTGTAAGACAAAATTGATGATTTCCATTTTAGTTATTAGTTACTGGTTAATAGTTATTAGTTGCTGGACATTCGTAAAAATACATTGTAAAAATAAAAACTACCCAAAGCAAGAATTTTGATTTGAGTAGTTTCTGATAACGAGTAACCAGTAACTAATGACTAATTTACTTATCAAGAAAATGTGAAAAAGTATCGCCTCTCAAACCTAAACGAATGGTTTCCAGAGAGATAACTTCGTGTGGAGCAATGTTCCCAACGTTTACATTTGCTCCTACTAATTTCACAAACCATACTTGTTGAGCTTTTTGGGGTGCTTCCCAAATGATTTTATCTTCTGGAATTTCGGTCAAAATTTCTTCTACCAAACCCTGACGAACCTCACCCGATGCACGGAACAAACCAACGTTTCCGCCCTCACGAGCTTCACCGATTACCTTCCAAGCACCTGCTTCCAGTTCTACTTTCATCAATTTAATCCACTTATAGGGAGGAATAATTTTGGTTTCGTCCTTAGACCCAACCTCTGAAAGCACCGTAACTTGTTTAGCTAATGTGCTGATATAGTTACACTTATCGTCTTGTTCCATGTCCAAAGAACCGTCAGAAACTTCGGCATATTCCATACCAAATTCATCCAAAATTCTTCGGTATCCATCAAAGTCATTCCGAACGATGAAGGCTTCAAACAAAGTTCCTCCGAAATAAACGGGAATTCCTGCTGCTTTATAAACCGCTAATTTTTCTTTGAGTTTGGGAGTAACAAAAGATGTTCCCCATCCTAATTTTACGATGTCCGTATAATCGGCACTTGTTTCTAAAAAATCTTCTGCCTGTCTGACACTTAATCCTTTATCCATCACCATGGTATATCCTTTTTGGCGTGGTTTGATGGGTCTTTCAGGTATTTGGCTAAGTGGATAATTCATAAATAATTAAAAGTTAATAATTAAAAATTAATAATGATGAGTGAACATCTATCAAATGCTTTGTCATTAACAATCATTGTGTGTTTTATTACCAATAAAATTCTATAATCTATATAAAAAAGATTGCCTTTGATTTACAACTAACTGCAAAAATACTTATAACCTTTTTATCGAACAAATACTTAATTGCACCATTTGTGTTAATTTAATAATGAAATTATATAAACACCTGAACACCAATAGTTTAAATATATTTAAATAATATATTTCTTAGAATTGAAAAAATAAATTGTAAAAAATTTGTTTTACTAAACACTGTTCAGCAAATTTACATCGTTATTATAAATTTTTCTCATAAAAACCTCAGTAATAATAATGAAAAAAGCATTTGGATTTTTTATCGTTGCTCTGTTGAGTTTACAGAATTTATCAGCTCAAAAAGTTAACAAAGATGCCATCTTGGGCGAATGGCTCTCTGAAAAGAAGGATGGGAAAGTTTTAATTTATAAACAAGGCGAGAAATTCTTTGGGAAAATAGTCTGGGGAAGAGATGGGGCAAGAAAAGATGCCAACAATCCCGACCCAAAATTGAAAGACCAAAATATCATTGGTTCGGTGATATTAAAAGACTTTGATTTTACGGGAAAAACCTGGGAAGATGGGACGGTTTATGACCCCAACAATGGCAAAACGTATTCGTGTGCCATGAAAATGCCTGACGCTAACACCTTATCCATAAGAGGGTTTGTTGGTATTTCCTTGCTGGGAAGAAGCACCACTTGGACGAGGGTAAAGTAATTTGAAAATTAAAAAAATGGGTATCGTAGAAAGAAAAGAACGAGACAAACAGGAAATGCGGTTGAAGATTTTGGAAACCGCCCAGCAAATTTTTATCGAAGAGGGCTTCGAGAAGGCTTCTATACGTGCCATTGCCGATAGAATTGAGTATAGCCCCGCCACGATTTATTTGTATTTCAAAGATAAAAATGAGCTTTTCTTTTCTGTGCATGAGATGGGGTTTGAGAAATTGATTGAAGCAATGACCAACGCCATCGAAGGCATCAATGACCCCTTAGAGGAACTGCGTGCCAGAGGATTTGCCTACATGAAATTTGCTTTCCAAAACCCTGAAATGTACGATTTGATGTTTATCTTAAATGCTCCTATGGAAAGTATGAAGGACTCTGATGTATGGGTTTGCGGGCATCGTTGTTTTGAGTTATTGTTTGAAACTATTCAACGCTGTCTGGATACTAATAGCATAAGAATCAGCAACTTATACATTGCTGTAATGTCGATTTGGTCGTTTATGCACGGTTTAGTTTCTTTGAAAATTCGGAATCGTTTTCAAAAATTTGAAGGGGTAGATGTGGATGAATTGATGAAAAGTTCGGTTGAACAAATGATACAATTATTGAAAAATGACAAATAATCAAGTCTTAGATTTTTTTAAAAGTAATATTGGAAAAACCGCCAGTGAAATGAGTCCTTCTGCTTTTGGGCGTTGGCTGGACGGTACTTTAATAGCCGTGGATGAAGGTGAATTGACCGTTGAAGTGATTGTTCGTAAAGATATGTGCAATCCTGGTGGTATTTTGCACGGTGGCGTGGCTACAGGTATGATGGATGATGTAATTGGAATGACGGTATTTTCAATGGGTACGCAAGCTTTCTATTCAACCGTCAATCTAAGTGTTGATTTTTTGTTCGGAGCAAAACCTGATGAAAAGCTAACGGTGAAGTCCAAAATCGTAAGAATGGGTAAAAAAATTGCTCATGCAGAAGGAGAAATCCGAAATGAAGTGGGGCAAATTGTGGCAAAATGTACTACTAATTTGGTGGCAACAAGTAATGTAATTAAATAGAGATTGGGTAATTAGGGATTTGGTAATTGGTAGTTCCGTCCCGTGGTTGGTGTCCTCACCAA
>JANPGQ010000700.1:0-7108 GCA_031423975.1 Cytophagales bacterium
TGTGCGTATTGCAGGAGATGTTTTTACTCGTGATATTGTGGATTATATGCGTCGTGAACACAACCTTTTGATTGGTGAACGTTCTGCTGAATTAATCAAAATTGAAGTAGGTTCGGCTTTGCCAGAATTAGAAAATCCTCCTGCAGATTACGAAATCCGTGGACGAGATTTGATGACGGGTATTCCGAAAGAAATCAAGGTAACGTATTCAGAAATTGCTTACGCTTTGGATAAATCAATTTCCAAAATTGAAGAAGCCGTCATGAAAGCCTTGGAGGTATCACCCCCAGAACTTTCTGCTGATATTTACCACAACGGTATTCACTTAACGGGCGGTGGTGCATTACTGCACGGCTTAGACAAACGTTTAGCCAACAAAACAAAACTCCCAATCCACATTGCTGACGACCCTTTGAGAGCCGTTGTACGTGGCACAGGTGAGGTTTTGAAGCATTTAGACCACTTCAAGCCAATTCTTATTTCTTAATTTTAAGTTAAAGAGTTATAGAAGTTAAAGAGTTAAAAAGTTATGGACGTGTCTATTCAACTTTCTAACTCTTTAACTTTTTAACTTATCAAACTCTCAAACTTCAAAGATGTATCAACTCATTCAGTTCATATCCAGACAACGAGCCTTCATTTTGTTCGCATTTTTGGAGGTACTGAGTCTATGGTTTTTTTATGGGTATAATAATTATCCCAATGCCATTCTGTTCAATACCAGCAATCGGTACGCTGCCCAAATTCTCAAATCTTCTAATGCCATCAGAGAATACTCTAATTTGAAGGATGTTAATACTGAATTAGCTTCTGAAAATAGTCGTTTGAATGGCTTGGTAGCACAGTTACAAGCCCAACAATTATCCAAATCTATTGTCAATTATAAGGCTGATTCTGCCGTGGCTGCAAGGTTTAAATTTGTGGTGGCAAAGGTGAGAAATCTTACCACTACGCAGTTCAATAACTATATCACCATTGATAAAGGATTAGCCGATGGACTTGCTCCTGGCATGGGTGTAATATCCTCTACGGGAGTTGTGGGAAAGATAAAATCATGCTCAGAACACTATTCAGTAGTGATTTCGATATTGCATTCTGAATATTCAGTTTCGGCAAAATTGAAACGAAACAATGAAATTGGTTCGGTAAAATGGAAAGGTACAAACCCCGATGTGGTGGACATGGGCGAAGTTTCACGTTATAAAACAGTAAAAATAAAGGACACTGTAGTTACATCCGACTTCAACTACGTTTTCCCGCCAAATATTACGATTGGTTACGTGAAAAAAGTAGGCGTAAAACCTGACCAAACTTTCCACGAAATAGATGTTCAATTAGCCACCAATTTCCACACGCTTTCTTATGTGTATGTGATAAACAACAAATTAGAGAAAGAGCAACGAGATTTGGAGGATAAAAATAAAGAGATAAAAAAATAGTATTATGGCTTTCGGCAATCGGCTGTCTAAAACTTCCAATTAATAAATTGCCGATTGCTGACAGCCGAAAGCCCCAAACAATGACTTCTAAAAGTTTATTTTCACAAGTTCTGATATTTGTATTTTACCTTTTGTTACAAATTTTCTTTGTAAGACAATTGGTACTTTTCAACTATGCGTTTTGTTTTGTATATATTGCTGCCATCGCTCTTTTACCCTTTGAAATCAGTTTAGTTACCTTGTTGGGATTGGCTTTTGGGGCGGGGATGTTTGTGGATATTTTTTATAATACCATCGGGGCAAATGCAGCGGCAATGGTTCTAATCGCCTTTTTGCGTCCATCTATCATTAGGCTACTTACCCCCCAAAGAGGCTATGACGAACGTCAAGTATTAAGCCTAAACTCAATGGGTTTGACCTGGTTTATCACCTACATTGGCTCTCTCACATTTATTCACCATTTTGTACTTTTCTCATTAGAGGCTTCCGACTGGGGCTTGTTTTTTCCTGTATTATTGAAGGTGATTTGTAGTACCATTTTCACTACTTCGGTAATTGTGATTACTCAGTTTTTTAGGAGGGATTAATGCATAGGCTGTTTCAAATTTAATAATAAAGGCATTGAGAGTCCAAAGCCAAAGGTAGGCAGAAAAATCTTGGGAGTTTGCTGGTTGAATCCTGGTTTGTAGAGTATCATGTCTGCATTTTGAGTTGTTGTACCAATCGACATTGAAATTGACATCCTTATGCTTGTGCGTATTTTATTGCTAAATTTTATGGGAACTCCATAGAAAAAATCTCCTCCAATTGCTATCATATTTTCAGAAGGAAACGTAAATTCTTGGTTTGCATTAAAACTATCATCTCTTATTATTACGGTATTTTTTGATTCAAATACAGAGATTATTCCATGCCAACCGAAGTTCCTTTCATATACTTTTCCCGCCGCAATATATAATCCTTGGCTTTTTTGATTAAAGCGACCTGATGATAAATTTCCAGAAACTCTTGCGTAATTATCGGGACGTTCCAAACAGGCATATCCCAATATGTACTCAAAATTATTTCGCATACTATTATGCGTTTGAAGATATACACTACCCGTAAAGCCTTGATAACGAGTTACTAATGGCAGAATATTATTGCCTAAATCAAACCCAACTGAACTGATTTTTTGAGAAAATAACATATTTGAGAAAATCATTAAGGCAACTAAGAGTAGGTAGTTTTTCATATAATTAGAATTTTAGATTAGTTTTCAGAAAGTGTAATTATGCAAGCCGAAGTGCTGGTATTAAGTGTTCCAAAAGAAACGTCAAGGCTGTATTTTTTTAAGGTAGAATAGCTTTTTCGCTTAGTGTTGAAACTCAAAGTTTGCAAATATCCACATTTACCACTTCCGTCATAATCCACATTACGTTGGTAGAAAACAGTAATTGTATCGTTTACTTTATTTTTATGTTCAATGATGTAAATGGTACTGTCTGCTATGTATGATATTGGAAGCACAGGAATAAAGATTTGTGTGTTATTGTTGTTAGATAAATAAGAAGATGGATTTCTGACAGTATCTTTTACGCTCCCCAAAGCATAAATCTTTTTTAAATTCCTCAATAAAGCGGTATCTTTATTAACAATAAATTTAAGAGAAGCTAATTTGGAAGGCTGTGGATTAAGACAACAATCTGCCATAAAAAAAGTGAGAAGAGTAATAAAGAATATATTTTTCATTTTCAACAGCGTTTAAAAGTAGATAAAACATAGACGAAATGTGGTAGTAAAAGGTTGTCTGTATATAAAAAATAATGGTCAAAAGATAAGACACTTATTTCTATCTTTTGACCATTATTTTAAATTTTGAAGTCCTCCAATAATTGCATTTTCATCTCTAAGGACTGGCTTCCGTGTTACAGTTTTAGTGCTTCCAATTCCCCCCTCACAAAATCCATCAACGAAGCAATGTGTGCTTTTGAGAAATCAAAAGGGATATTGGCAGCGGCATAGATTTCGCCCATTGGTTTGGTATAACCTAACTCCAAGGCGTTTAAATAGCCTTCTAAGCCCTTTTCAGGGTTTTGTTTATAGTTTTTCCAAACGCCGATTGCTCCTAATTGAGCAATGCCGTATTCGATGTAATAAAACGGCAACTCAAAAATATGTAGCTGTTTGTGCCACATAGTAGCCTTGTATTTTTCTAAACCAGACCAATCTGTAACTGAGTCCGAAAATTGCTCGAATATCCGCAACCATGCTTCTGTACGTTCTGGGATGGTGTGCGTTGGGTTTTCGTAAATCCAATGTTGGAATTTATCCACCGTTGCCACCCACGGAAGTGTACTGATGATGTCTTCTAAATGCTGGATTTTTGCTCGTTTTAGTTCGTCTTCGTTGTCAAAATAAACGTCCCAATTATCCATTGAAATCAATTCCATCGACATTGAAGCCAATTCTGCTACTTCCGAAGGAAAATTACGGAAAGTATTGAGTGCCAAGTCTTTCGTAACAATCGAATGTACCGCATGACCGCCTTCATGGAGCATCGTAATTACGTCTCGCATCAATGAAGAAGCATTCATAAAAATAAACGGAAAACCGGTTTCTTCCAAAGGATAATTGTATCCGCCTGGTGCTTTTCCAACTCTCGATTCTAAGTCTAAACGTCCCATACGCTTCATAATACGGAGACATTCACCCAAATATGGCGACATTCTGCTGAAACATTCAATCGTTTTATTCAACAAATCTTCGCCATCTTTAAAGGGATGTAAAGCGGGTCTGCCTTCAGTATCAACGGCTTTGTCGTAAGGACGTAGAGCCTCTAATTTCATAGCGGTTTTTCGTTCCAAAGACAAATCATTCAAAATCGGTACAACGGTTTCAGCCACAGCTTCGTGAAAATCAAAACACGCTTCAGGGCTGTAGTCGAAACGTTTGAGGGCAGCGAAGGAATAATCTCTGAAATTCTTAAAATCGGCATTTACAGCTACTTGATGGCGTATTTTTAACAATTGGTTAAAAATGTCATCCATCTTTTCGTGGTCTTGATAACGTCTTTCTTGCAATTTAAAGTAGGTACTTTCACGCAAAGAACGGTCGGTGTTTTCTAATAAAACACTGGCTTGTTGAAGCGTTTTTACTTGTCCGTCAATTTCAACGGTCATTGCCCCAACGGTTGCTTGATATTCGCTTGAAAGGTTTTGGATTTCTGTAAAAAGCGGAATATTATCATTCTTAAAAATCTCCGTTGCCTTCTTCATTCCTCGAATGGTTATGTCGAAGCCCGAATCTGTTAATTCACTTAAAAATGGACTTTCAAGGGTTTTTTTATTCAGAATATCGTCATATTCCGCTAATTGAGGCTGGATTTCACCCACAAATTGGTCGAAATGAGCTTTTACTTCTTTGTCGGCAGTATCGCAAGTCATTTTGATGTATCGCCAAGCGAAATTCTCAGAAAGATAACTTTCCAATTCAGAACGGTCGGCGAAAAATTTACGCAAATCCTGAGCATTTTCCAGTGGGCGAGATACTAAATTTTCGTAGAACGGCTTAACGCTTTCCCAAGTGCTAAGTTCAAATTCTTCACCCAAAAACTTACGGATGGGTGGGGTGGTTGATATGGTTTGTGTCATTTTTGTTTAATGTATTGGTAAAAATATAAATGTACGGATTTAGATTTTCTTTTCTTACTTCTAACTACTCCTAAACGCCAGTCTATATTCAGAGGGAGTTTTGCCTTTAAGATCTTTGAACTGTTTATTGAAATTAGAAAGCGTATTAAAGCCACTTTCATAGCATACTTGCGTGATACTGAGGTTATTATCCATCAGTAATTTACAGGCGAAACCGATTCTCAGTTCACTCACAAAATCAGAGAAAGTTTTGTTGGTTCGGGCTTTGAAATAACGACAAAATGCGGTGGTAGCCATACCTGCCAGAGAAGCTACTTCATCTAAATTCATGGATGTTCGGTAGTTTGCCAAAGTATAATCATGTACTTTTCGCATTCTTTCGGTTTCTGAATATTTGTAAGGATTGATATACCCAACACTACTAATAAACTCAAATTCGCTTGAATTTGCCAATACATTCAGCATTTCTAATACCTTCAAAACTCCTTCAAACTCTTGTAAATGAGCAAGTTGATTCATTATTTCTAATACTTTTACTCGTAAATCTCCTTTAATGTCTAATCCTCGGCTTGAATTTAATAACAGCTTTTTTAGCTTAATCATCTCACTTTTTTCAAAGAATTCTTTTCCCAAAAAATCTTCGGTAAAATACAATACAATACCATGAGTACAAAGGGCTGAATCGTGTTGAAAATAGACTTCATCGCTTCGCCAAAGATGGGGTAAATCGGGGCTGAGGAAAACCATATCGCCCGCTTCAAAATGCTGGATATTATCCCCAATGAATCGAGTTCCTACGCCTTCCAAAACTACAAATAGTTGATAATGAGGGTGAAAATGCCAGTTAGGGTCGAAGTGAGGATCTTTCAACTCTCGCACGATATACGATTGATTGGGGGAATCTATATTTTTATTTAAGGGATTCTTCAAGACTTTTTTTTTACAATATTACCTTATATACGTTTAATAAATATCAAAATACAGTCAAAGTTAATCAAAATAGGCGTATTTTGTAGTACTATTTTATGATAAATTTGTATTATGAAAAAGTATATGAATCTTCTTTTATGGGGAACACAAGTAGATGAGAGTCTTTTCCCAACCTTAGAACTCATTAAATCCATCGGTTTTGATGGTGTAGAAGTACCCATTTTCAACCCAAATCCAGCACATTGGTACGCATGGCGAAATAAATTGGATGATTTAGGTTTGGAAAGAGTTTGTGATACCTTTTGTGGAGCAGAAACCAATCTGATTAGTCCAGACCCTGAGATTCGCCAAGCAGGATTAGACTATCTAAAATCTTGCGTAGATTGTGCCGTTGTTTTGGGTTCGGATAAATTAATGGGACCTTTTCATTCGGCTTTGGGGCTTTTTACGGGGCAACCAGCCACCGCCCAAGAATGGGCGTGGGGCGTGGAAGGCATCCAACAATTATCACAATATGCGGACGAAATGGGCGTGATGATTTGCTTGGAATATCTAAATCGTTTTGAAATGTATTTGACCTCTTGTGCGGATGAATTAATTCGTTTTGTGGATGAAGTCAATCGCCCGAATTGTAAAATTATGTTTGATACTTTTCATGCTAATATTGAAGAAAAGAATATCGGTGATGCTATCAGAAAAATGGATAATCGTATTGCTTTTATTCAACTTTCAGAAAATGACCGTAGTACCCCAGGCAAAGGGAATGTGGATTGGGAAGGTGTTTTCAAAGCCATCAAAGATATTGATTATCAGGATGTTATCTCAATCGAAGCATTCAGTCAAAAACTCCCTGCGGCGAATATTTGGCGACAAATGTTTGAAAGTGAAGAAGTTTTAATGAAGGAGGGATTGGCTTTTTTGAAAAGTAATTTGTAATTGTTTTCTGTCTGAATTTGGATTGCGAAACGTCGCACCGTGTCAGATTAAGGGATTTTTTAGATTTTTCGTCGAATAATAATCCAAAAAATCCGCAAATCCCACGAATCCAAATTCAGACAGGGTCGCTCAGACAACCTCTGTCGTTAATAAAAATAAATCATGAAAAAA
>JANPGQ010000701.1:0-3635 GCA_031423975.1 Cytophagales bacterium
TTCAGAATGAAGTTTTACGACCTATTTTGAAAATGCAACATGATTTACTCGGGCAAATTTTCAAGCATTATTGCGAAAAGAGAAAAGGAATTTTCGGTAAATTATCGGATAAAGACAAATCTATTTACATCGAGCAAGCCATCAAAAAAGACATGAAATTTAAGCATTACCTCGAAGGCATTATTACGGGTATGTTTACGCTGGAAGAATACGATAAATTTATGGAAAATGAAGACGAATTGACGAAGCGGATGGTGAATATGTTGGTGCAAAGGTTGCAATCAGCGTATAAAGATTAGATTTTAGATGAATAGGTTTGTCAAGATATACCCACCCAATTATCAATAGCGAGGGAATTAAGTCCCTCGCTATTGATAATTGGGTGAAACAAGTTTGAGTACAACTTAACTAACCATTTCATTTAGGGAATAAATTACAAAGAAAAAGTCCTCAAATTCATAAATTTGAGGACTTTTTTCGCTAAAATTTAAAATCTAAACTCTATTCTCTAACTAAGAATTCGCTCTCGCCAATTGCTTCTGTAACATCGCTTCGTACTTCGTAGCTTCTGGAACTTTTGCATTTTTCAAGCCTTCCACAATGATTTGCATTTCGTAAAGACTACTTTGAATGGCTTGACTATCACTGTTTCTACGGTCGTTTAAGTAATAATCCAAAGCCTGATTATTGCGGTTCATCATAGTATCTGCCATTTGTAAACCTTTTTTGGTATCACCCGCACCCACATAAAGTGCCACAAAATTGGCAGATAATTGGTCGTAAGGAATGGCTTTGTCAGGCATTACTTTGTTACAGAAATCTAAGGCTGCTCTGGCTTTTTCCATCTTTCCTTCACGGATTAATTGGTCAACCAAACGCAAGAAACTCAGACGAGCTGTAACAACTGGTACTTGCAAATAGAAATCTGAATGATAATAAACGTCTGGATTATCTAAATTTTTCCAGAACATTTTTTTCGTCAAATTGTCAAACATCACATCTGTATTTACCAAACCGTCTTTTGCACCAGGTACTTTCACGGGTTCTAAACGGTAAGCATACCCTTCCAACGACATATATTCTTTCAAATTCAAATAACTCGCTTGTGGCAAAGTTGACGCAAAATAAATGGGGCGTTTCCAACCTTGTGCGGCATTTTGGGCAATAATATCCAACTGAATCAACTCAGGTTTCATCAATCCAGATTTCCCCGCCGACCATGCCATTTGGTCTGTCAAATACGGTTCTAAATCTTTCGGAACAAAACCTGCTTTTTTGACTGAGGCTACATCCACAGGTAAAAACAAGTTTTCAGTGGGCAAAGTATTAATCATCGAACCGTCTTGTAACGGCACTTTAATCGCTTCGTTTTGTTCCGAAATCAATTTCATATAATCCTTCAAATTGATACCATTCTTCACGTTCGGGTTTTCGTAAAACATAATCTGCTCATTCAATCCTTCCATTAATAATTCTTTGGGAACTGAAATCGGCAATGGCTGAGATTCATACGTTTTACGCTTCATTTGGTCAATGTACCAATCTGTTCCCAGCAACGAAAGATTACAAACCCGCACGTCAGTACGGAAGCCTTCAACCTCCTGTACGTACCACAAAGGGAAAGTATCGTTATCACCGCCCGTAAACAGAATCGCATTTTTAGCACATGAATTCAGCAGATTTTTGGCAAAATCTACTTGGTGATAACGCTGACTACGGTCGTGGTCATCATAGTTTTGCTGAATCAAAATCACTGGTACAACGGCAGAAACAACCGTAGCGACTGCTCCACTCACGGTAACATTAGGTAAAAACTTACCAAGCCATTCCGCCAATTGCATCACACCCAAACCAATCCAAAGTCCGAAGAAATAGGACGAACCTACATAAATATAATCACGCTCACGGGGTTCTGATGGTGGTGAATTTAGGAAAACTACCAATGCCAAACCCGTCAAAAGGAACATTAATGTAGTGGTCAAGAAGTCATGTTCATTTTTACGAACTAATAACACAAAACCCAAAAGTCCCAAAATCAAAGGCAACCAATAGTAATTATTATGAGCCTTATTACTTGATAATGAGGCAGGTAGCGTTCCTTTTCGGGTATAATCAATTACGCCAGCATCCTGCACATCACTTTCACGACCCACAAAATTCCAGAGCAAATAACGCATATACATGTGTCCCATCTGATGCTTGAACATAAAAGTAAGGTTATCTCCAAAACTTGGTTTTTCACCAGGAGCTAAACCCAACATATCCTGATACATCTGTACGTGTTGAGGCGTAGTGCTATACACACGAGGCAAAAGCATCTGACCATCTTTTGAATAAATCAGTTTTTGTTTGTGGTCATAAACTTCGTATTTGCCATCCTTCATTTTATAGATAGGATTGCCCTGTTCTACACTTTCAACCGTCCCCGTAAAGATAGGACCATACGATAACGAACGCTCTCCGTATTGTTCACGCTTCAAATATTTTACGTAATTCAAGATATTGCTTGGGTCGTTTTCATTGATTGGCGTATTGTATCCTGAACGAACCAAAGCCAAATTATAAGATAAATAACCAATCAAAACAAAGACAAAAGCTAACAGAGAAAGATTGAGAACAACTTTTTCTTTTTTGATTGAATACAAAATACCATATATAATTGCCCCAACAAAGAGAATCAAAAATACTGAAACCCCCACGCCATAAGGCAAACCGAAGCCATTAGTGAAGATTAATTCAAACTGAAAAGCTAAGGATGGAATACCTGGGATAATAAATGAATTGATTACTCCCAGAATAATAAAACCGATAAATAAGGCAATAAAACCGCCTTTATATGTAGGAACAGCCGTTTTTTTGAAATAATACATCAATGCCAAAGCTGGTACCGTTACCAAGTTTAATAAGTGGACACCGATTGAAAGTCCCACGATATAGGCAACCAACAACAACCAACGATTGGCGGCGGCTTCGTCTTCAATTAATTCCCACTTGAAAGCTGCCCAAACAACCAAAGCCGTAAAGAAAGACGACATAGCGTAAACCTCCGCCTCAACTGCCGAAAACCAAAACGTATCTGAAAAAGCATACGCCAACGAACCGACAACACCCGCACCCAAAAGCGTAAGACACTGACCAGATGACAGTTCCGAGAATTTTTTATTGTAAACCTTACGTCCAATCATCACAATTGTCCAGTGCATAAACAGAATCGTGAAGGCACTTGAAACTACCGACATCATATTTACCCAAAAGGCAACACGTGTTAAATCTGAGCCAGCCAACAATGAAAACATTCGACCCAATAATAAAAAGAGCGGGGCTCCAGGAGGGTGTGGCACTTGGAGTTTGAAAGCACAAGCGATAAACTCGCCGCAGTCCCAAAAAGAAGCCGTTGGTTCAACGGTTTTGGTAAAAACAAATAAGGAAATGGCAAAAACGACCCAACCCGTAAGGTCATTGATTCTTTTGAAATTGTTCATAATGAATAGCCCCCAACCCCAAAGGGGAGTTTTGGTAATTTTGCCCCTCTGGGGGATAGGGGGCTTTAATTGGTTTCTGTGGCAATAATATTACCAAAAATACAAAATATGATTGGCTTGTGAAGAATGGAGTAGTTAAAATGTGTTAATTAG
>JANPGQ010000702.1:0-3959 GCA_031423975.1 Cytophagales bacterium
GATTGGAATGACGTTGCCTTCAAACCGCATGATAAAGGGGGTAGAAGAGATTTTTTCAACCGCCCAACTGCCATGATTAAACGCCTCGAAATGCACGTTACGAGCCTTAATCAAGGACTGAAAAGCCATGAACCACATACGCATTTTGCCGAAGAAATTATTTTGATGGTTCAAGGAAATGCCAAAATGCAAATTGGGAATTCGTTTTATGACGGCACAGCGGGCGATGTGTTTTTCCTCCCCTCCAATGCCCCCCACAACTTAATCAACACGGGAGAAGGGCAAGCCATTTATTATGCTTTTCAGTTTGAATAATTGATGAGTGTTTTTTAAAATTATTTTCAAGAGCAAAACAGAGCAAATGATGTTCGGTTTTGCTCTTATCTTTTAAGTATACCTCTGTTCATAATCGAACAAAACTGTATCAAAAACGAACACTTATCCATTCAATATTTTATCGTAAATTACTAAAAATCAACACCTTAACTTTATGGCATAATCTTTCTGTGTAGTACAGCAAATCAAAATCCGAAATGCCATGATACAGAATTATCTCAAAATAGCTTTCCGAAATCTCCTCAGAAACAAGGTCTATTCTTTCATCAACATCGCAGGTTTGGCATTGGGGATTTCTGCATTTTTATTCATCCTCGAATACATCAGTTTCGAGAAAAGTGTGAATCAATTTCACGCTAATTTACCCAATATTTATCGCTTACTCAATGAAAATGCGAAGGGCGAAACGTGGGCTCAGATTGAACCAGGTTGGACTACGAAAGCCAAAGAGCGTTTTCCAGAAATCAAAGAATTTTGTCGTGTTGCCGATGGTGTAGCAAGTGGTATTGGCAAAAATGAGGCAAAAAATATCTCTTTTCGGGAAGAAAAAATTGCTTATGCAGAAGGAAATTTCTTTTCGTTTTTTAGTTTTCCTCTCAAAGCGGGCAGTATTACAGGTTTCAATAAACCCGATGTGATTTTTATTTCGGAAGCCACTGCCAAGAAATATTTTGGGTCTGAAAATCCCATGGGAAAGGTGCTAACTTTCTTTAATCAATTTGGCAAAAAGGCGTATTCAGTCGGGGGAGTTTATGCCAATATGGGCGATAATTCCGACATTCAATTTGATATGATTTTATCCTTAGAAACACTAAAAAATCCCGCAAATTTGGGAGATAATAGCTGGGCAAATCTTGATAATTTAGATTCTCAATATACTGACACCTATTTTGGATTAAATCAAAATATTGACCACCAAGCACTTGAAAACAAACTCATTGCCCTCCGCAACGAATTGGGCAAAGAGAATGATGCCACCGTTTTCCGTCTCCAACGCCTTTCCGATATTCGTTTAGCTCCTTCATTTAGCGATAATTACCAACATTCGGGCAACATAAAATACATTTATATGCTGGGCGGAATTGCCTTTTTGATTCTGTTGATTGGCTGGTTTAATTACATCAATCTAAGCACCGCCAATGCCCTCAAACGTGCCAATGAAGTGGGAGTACGCAAGGTAATTGGTGCTACACAGGGAGATTTAATCGCTCAGTTTTTGGGCGAATCGTTATTGATAAATGCCCTTTCTTTTGGCTTGGCGGTATTCTTGATTCTTTTATTACAACCGCTTTTCAACCAATTAATTCAGAAAAATCTCACCCTTCAAACCTTAGCATCTTCTTGGATATGGGCAATTGGTTTGGGCTTATTATTGTTCGGTTCGTTGGCTTCGGGAGCTTATACTGCCTTCACTTTGTCAAATTTCAAACCTATTGAAACGCTCAAAGGAAAAGTGAGTAAATCATCGAAGGGGATTTTGTTGAGGAAATCATTAGTGGTTTCTCAATTCAGTATTTCTATCGTTTTGATTATCGCTACGGGATTGATTTACAGCCAATTAAAATATATGCAATCTCAAAATTTAGGAATGAATATCAACCAATTAGTCGTTATCAGAGGTCCACAAATTGGAAAAGATAGCACCTATAAAGGACGAAAAACGGCATTTTTGAATGAAATAGTTCAGCAAAGTTTTGTGAAAGATTACTGTTTGAGTGCCAGTGTGCCTGGCAATAATTATAACTTCTCAACCGCTGGTTTTACCTCTCCAAAATCTCGAAAAGGAGATGAATTAAAAGCCTATGCAACGGTGCTGATTGGTAGTAGATTCTTATCAACCTTCGGTATAAAATTATTGGCTGGACGAAATTTTACCGCCCCCGAATGTGAAGTAGATTGGAATGATAATAGCAAAATTTTAATTAATGAAAAATCCTTAGAATCGTTTGGTTTTTCTTCGGCGGCGGAAGCCGTAAATGCCAAAATAAAGTGGGATGAGCGTTATCTCGAAATTTTGGGCGTGGTGAAAGATTATCATCATACGAGTTTGCAAAAATCAATCGACCCCATTTTATTTTTTCCACAAAATAGTTCATCGTACTGCACCATAAAACTCACGGGCGATAATGTACAAAGTAAAATTGCTACGCTTGATAAGATTTATAAAACCTATTTCACGGGCAATCCTTTTGAATATTTCTTTGCCGATGAAAATTACAACAAACAATATATCAACGAACAGCAGTACAGTTCATTATTCACTACAGCATCTATTTGGGCAATTTTTATTGCCTGTATGGGCTTGTTCGGACTGGCAACATTCACGGTAGAATCTCGGACAAAAGAAATTGGAATTCGTAAAGTTTTGGGAGCTTCGGTGATGAATATTACCACTTTATTATCCAAAGATTTCTTGATTTTGGTAGTAATATCTATCCTCATTGCCAGCCCGATAGCCTATTATTTTATGCACCAATGGCTACAAGATTTTGCGTACAGAATCAATATTTCATGGTGGATGTTTGTGTTAGCAGGAGTTTTATCACTCGTAATCGCTTTACTAACCGTAAGTTTTCAAGCAATTAGGGCAGGAATGGCAAACCCTGTGAAATCGCTTAGGACTGAATGATTTTGAGTGAAAAAATCATGTTTTTTTAATCCTTTAAATCCCAAAAGCCATGTTACAAAACTATCTAAAAATTGCCGTCCGAAATCTCCTCAGAAATAAGATTTATTCTTTTATCAATATCGTAGGTTTGAGCTTGGGTATGGCTGTGGCTATGTTGATATTTCTGTTTGTCTCGCATGAGCTTAGTTTTGACAAATTTCATGTGAATGGGGATAGGATTTATAAGGTTTCTTCCATAGTAAAATATGGGGAACAAGAAGTTAATTTCACGGCTATGTCAGCTAAGTTAGCTCCTATTGTAAAAAATAATAATTCAGAAGTTATTGATTTTGTAAGAGTTAAAGGAGGCGGAGATGCTGTATTCCTTAATCCGAAGAACCCTACTCAAAAATTTAAAGAAGATAATTTTGACTTTGTGGATTCTTCATTCTTTTCTATTTTCTCATTTCAATTAAAAAAAGGAGATCCTAAAAATGCTTTAAGGAAACCATTTTCATTAGTTATATCTGAAAAAATAGCAAAAAAGTATTTTGGAAATGAAAATCCAACGGGGAAAACATTAACCTGCAACTCAAAAGAAAATTACACTATTACAGGAATTTTAGAAGATATTCCCTCAAATTCTTCCATGTATTTTGACTTCTTAGCCTCAATTGATACTTATCGACTACTTGGAAAATCTCAGCAAGAAACTTGGGAAAAAGCGGGCGCATTTGAAACGTATTTTTTACTTAATTCAGAAAGCTCTACCAAAAAAGTTGTGGCAACTATTAAAGCATCTGGAAAAAAAACAGGAGCATTTGATGAAAAAGCAACTTACAGTCTAATTCAATATTCTTCTCAACACTTGGGCAGTGGTTTTAATGAGAATCAAAATGCTCGTTATGCGTACATTTTTGCGGGAATTGCTTTGCTCATTTTATTCTTAGCCTTGTTCAATTACATGAGTCTCACTACGGCAAGAGCCACTACAAGAGCCAAAGAAGTTGGTATT
>JANPGQ010000703.1:0-2719 GCA_031423975.1 Cytophagales bacterium
AGGAAATTTTTCTTCTCTGACTAACGACTTCGGGATATTTGATGCCTTGAATAGTATTGGGGTTAGTGGCAATATCACCATTAATATTATTTCTGACTTGAATAGTGAAACGGGGACAGTTGCCCTCAACGAAAACACTGGCGGTTTTGCGGTGCTTATCAGACCAAGTGGTAGTCCCAGAATAATCACAGGTAGCAACGCCTCCGCTTTAATTAAGCTAAATGATGCCGATAAAGTAACGATTGATGGCTCAATAAATGGCTTAAAAGTAGCTCCCTGCTTAGTAGGAGGCGATTCCACTTTAAGGCTGTGGACGATTCAAAATACCAATACGGGTACATCTACCTGTGTTTTGTCTATATCAAGTGTGGTAAATGGTGCTAACAATAATGTAATCAAGAATGTAAAGATTTTGGGACAAAGCTCAACTTCTACACTATTGGGTATTTCAATGGGAGGTGCCACGCCCGGTACACCAGGTTTGGACGGTGATAATAACCGTATTGAAAACTGTTCCATTAAACGATCAATTTTTGGCATTTATGCAGCAGGTATATCTGCTGCTAATCAAAATACAGGGACTTTCATTTCCCAAAACGACCTAACTGGTATTTCAACGGATAGGATTAGAAGAGTAGGAATAGTGTTATTTTTCGATAATGGTGCATTGGTTAGCTACAACAATGTTGGCGGAATGGATACTAATGAATCTGCTGATGCGATTGGTATTGGAATTGGTACACTGGGCGTGGATGCTACCACTGTAACAGGGGGTGGCGTAAATAATACTTTGGTAACGAATAATAAAATTAACGGTATTAACAGCAATTCTGCTACTGGATTTTCTGCCGCAGGTATTGCGGTGGCAGGTATTAGTGGTAGTGCCAATATCATCAGTAATAATATGATTACTGGAGTAATATCAAACGGTACTTCACCAGATTTTCCTGTTGGTATATTTGTGGCTGGTGTAGTAGGCTCAGATACGAGAATATATCACAACTCTGTGTCTATGACTGGAAACAGAGGTACTACCGCCACTCAAATGCCAAGTTACGGCATTGCGATAACGGGTACAGATCCAACGGTTGAGTTGAAGAACAATATTTTTTACAATATTCAGGAGCCTGGCAGTGGAGGAGTTGATGCCAAAACGTATGCTATTGGTATGGCAACAAGCACATTTGCTAACCTTAATTCAAATAATAATAATTTCTACACAGGGGGTATTCAACCAGGTTTTTTCAGAAGTGGTTCATTGGGTATAACTGGCGGTACCGATTATGCCACACGAGCTTTATGGACTACTGCCACTGCCAAAGATGCCAATTCTGCGGAACTAATACCTCCATATATCAATAATTTGACTGACTTGCATTTATCGGCAAAAATGTCTGGAATTACAGGAACACCGCTTGCCACTGTTACAACTGATTTTGACTGCCAGACTCGTGGTACTATACCAGAAGTAGGAGCGGATGAATTTGGCATCATTAGCATCGCCAATGGTTTATGGACAACAGCGGCAACTTGGAATATAAACCGAGTACCCATTGCCAGTGATGTAGTCATTATTGATACTCCCCACACCGTAACGCTTAATAGTACAGGTAACGCCAAAAGTATCTTACAAAAAGGTAAATTGACATTAGGTAATATTAGTGCCTTGTTGAAGTTAGGATTTTAAGAAATAGGAGATGGGGAACATTCGTAGCCCGTGTTACGCTGTGATAGGATTTCCTTTTAATGATATGTATTTGTGCCAAGTAAACAAAACTTCATTTTAAAGTGATTCAAAAAAAATATTCATCGTCAAATCCTTTAAAAAGAAATGATTATAGGGGCTTTTTCCGAGTCCATAAGGTGAAATAAATACTGCCCAAAGAGCTTTTTTGTTTGATGTATTTATGCGTAATTGTTCTACTTTATTCCTTAGAGCCAAATCATATTTTTGAGTAATTACAAAGGGGGCTTGGCTGTATTTTATTTCAAAAACATTAATGATTTTGTCAGCCCTATCAATCACTAAATCTATCTGAGCTTCTGCATTTTGCCAAGAATAACTATTACTCATAATACCACTGATTCCTAACGCTTTTTTTATTTGTGGAACATGGTTGAAACATAACAATTCAAAAGAATATCCAGCCCAATTATTGTATTTGGGGCTATTATAGTATTTAAGCCAGTGGTTCTCTTCTGATAAGTTTATACTGAGATTATTATAAAAAAGACAAAATGGGTCTATCACTTGAAATAAACTACCTTTTGATTTTTTATCTAATGGCGTGTATTTTTTTATAAAATTACTAAGTTCCAATTCCAACAATATTTTGCTTAGGCTTCCTCCATCGCTCAGGTTTGTTAATTTTGAAATTTCGTCTCTGGTCAAACCTTTATTTTTGGTGCAAATAGCCTCAACTACGCTAATGTAAAATTGATATTTTTTGAAAAGGGACTTAAAAAGCATTTGATATTCCATCGCCAAAAAAGCATTTCTGCCAAAGCAAAGTTCATCTATATTTTGAGCAGGACTCATTTCTCTTGAAAACTGGTCAAGATAAAATGGAATTCCTCCAAACACCATATACGCCTCAATGCACTGAGCCTGATTATATTGAAATCCTTTTTCTTCAAAAAAACGATAACATTCTTCCAGATTAAATGGTTCTGTTTCAACGGAGTCACCATCTAATCAGCACGTCGAAACACTGACTAA
>JANPGQ010000704.1:0-3265 GCA_031423975.1 Cytophagales bacterium
GGTCAAATTTATAAATGAAACATTTGATATTAACAAAAAATTTAGTGATTTTCCGTAGATAACAGTGTAAGAAATTATATAGTATGTAGTGTATAAAATCCAAAATAATAAATGAGATTTTTGTAATTTATTCATAGTAATAGTTGATGCTTTGAAAATTTAGATAATTAATTTAATTATTAAAAGGACTCAATATACATTGATAATCAATGTTTTAAGATAATTTACAACTTTGGCATCCATATTGTACTGAACTTTGATATATTAAAAAAGCCAAATAATTCAAATCATTAAAATTCCATAGAAAATGAAAACTTGCAAATTATCAATTCAAAAAAGAACAGTATCTAATTTAAACTTCAATACCAATTCAGATGCAGTAACTGAAATTACAATTCGTAATGGTGCTGTAACCGAAATTACAATTCGTAACGGTGCAGTGACTGAGATTACAATCTAAAATTGGATAATCTATTTTAAAAAATGCTCTATTTTACAAAAAATATTTTTTGTAAAATAGAGCATTTTAACTTCTTAGTCCATCATAAATTCTTATTCCTCCTCACCATCATCAACAATATTTGGCTCAACTTTATCAAGCAAAGCAGTTTCATCGCCTTTGATTTTGTCTTTGATACGTTGCTCCAAAATGGCCAATAATTCGTGATTGTCTTTCAACATATCTTTCACGCCATCACGTCCTTGTCCCAAACGGTTTCCGTCAAAACTAAACCATGAACCTGATTTTTTTACGATTTCCATTTCTGTAGCTAAGTCTAATACTTCACCAGCTTTAGAAATACCTTCGCCGTACATAATATCAAATTCAACAACTTTGAACGGAGGAGCAACTTTGTTTTTTACCACCTTCACACGAGTACGGTTTCCGATAACGCCACTGTCAGAATCTTTGATTTGACCAATACGACGAATATCCAAACGTACCGAAGCATAGAATTTCAGAGCGTTACCACCCGTGGTAGTTTCTGGACTTCCGAACATTACCCCAATTTTATCACGTAACTGGTTGATAAAAATACAGCAACAACCCGTTCTGTTGATTACTCCCGTCAGTTTACGCAAAGCCTGAGACATCAAACGAGCTTGTAAACCCATTTTAGAATCACCCATGTCGCCTTCCAATTCCGCTTTCGGAACGAGTGCCGCCACTGAGTCAATTACAATAATGTCAATTGCACCCGAAGAAATTAATTGTTCAGCGATTTCGAGGGCTTGTTCACCGTTATCTGGCTGAGAAATAAGCAATTGACTTACATCAATGCCCAATTTTTCAGCGTAAGATTTATCAAAAGCGTGTTCTGCATCAATAAAAGCTGCCAAACCTCCTGCTTTTTGTGCCTCTGCAATACAGTGCATCGTCAAAGTAGTCTTACCAGAAGACTCTGGCCCATAAATTTCCACAACTCGTCCACGTGGCACACCACCTACTCCGAGTGCCAAGTCAAGTCCGAGTGAACCCGTTGAAATCACTGGAACGTCCATCACTTTGGTGTCAGACAAACGCATTACGGTTCCTTTTCCGTAAGCTTTATCCAACTTTTCAAGCGTAGTTTGTAATGCTTTTAGCTTTTCACTTGCAGGATTTGCTGCTTCAGCTTGTTGTTTTGCCATTTTTTTTTTTAGTTTTCTTAAATTTTTAAGAGTGAATTGCAAAAATTTAAACAAATAAAAGTATTTTGCCTTGAAATGTCAAATCGAAAAAAATATATATCAATTTTGTGCCTTTTTTGGATGTCTTTTGGAGCAAAAGCACAGCTCAATAATACCAATTTAGAGACCTTCCAGTACATAGATTCAACGAATTTTAAGCAATTTCGGTTTCAATTTGAGAGCTTTAATTTCCTAAAAAACAATGAATATTTTCTAAATATTGCAGATGGTTATACCTTGTTTGGAAATCAGTTTTCGCCTAAATTCACATACCAGCCAGCACCTCATATAATCGTGGAAACGGGCTTATATGCGTGGAAAGACTTCGGAAATGATGCATTTTCTAAAGTTCAGCCTATCTTTTCTATCAAGATTCAAAAGGATTCTTCAACTTTAATTTTCGGCAATTTAGAAGGGAATTTGAACCATCATTTAATAGAGCCTTTGTTCAATTTTGAGCGGGTAATTTTGAATCGTCAAGAATCCGGAATTCAATATACCAGACGTAAAAAAAATACGTTTTTTGATAGTTGGATTGACTGGCAAAATATGATTTACAAAGAGTCCAATTCAAAGGAAGAAATTTTTGCGGGGTTCAGTTGGAATAAAAAAATTATTAATCGCTCAGATTTTAATTTTTCGATTCCCATTCAAGTAACCTTCAAACATCGAGGTGGGCAAATCACCCGAGATACTGCCCAAGTAATTACCAATATCAACACGGCGATAGGAGTGGAGGCAGAATGGCGAATGAAAGGGTTTTTGCAGGTAATCAGAACACAAAACTACTGGGTAGGTTATCAACAAAATTCAAACTATCATCCTTATTTTCCTAATGGTTCGGGGATTTATTTGAATCTAACAGCTGAAACGAAGGTGATAAATTTGATGGTTAGTTATTGGAAATCAAGCGGATATTTATCGGATACTGGTGGAGATTTATACCAATCAGTTGGCAGAACTTTTCGTGCTCCAAATTCTATTGAAAAGAATCGTCAGTTATTGATTCTTAGGGTGATGAAAGATTGGAAAATGATGGATAACCTCTGGCTAACGTTCCGTTTTGAACCTTATTTTGATTTGAATAAACATGAATTTGAACACTCGGAAGGATTATTTTTAACATATAGACAAGGATTTAGATTAAAATAAATGAAAAAACTATTACTATTTCTTTTTACATTCCTGACAATCAAGTCCTTCGCCGAAGTTCCTGCTGTCCGTTTTGTCCAAAATAAAGGGCAATGGGATAAGGATATAAAGTTTATAGCCTCAATCCCAGGTGGTTCGTTGCAGATTAGACAGCATGGATTACACTATGTTTTTGTGGATAATAATTCGCTTTATGACATTAAACATAGCCCTTTAAAAACTGAAAAGCCGATTGCTGTAAAAATGCACGGCTTGGATGTCATTTTTGACGATTCAAATCCTGATTTTACGATTGAATCCAAACAGCCGACCTCCGAAATTCAACATTATTTTTATGGAAATGACCCATCTAAATGGCAAAGTAATGTGCAGTCTTTTGGCGAAATTTGGTTGAGAAATATTTATCAAGGCATTGATTTAAGACTTTATGCTACGGATAATG
>JANPGQ010000705.1:0-2975 GCA_031423975.1 Cytophagales bacterium
ACAATCTGCCAATTGGACAAGTGTTGGAATTTTGGCTCATGAATCAGCGATGAAAGGTGGGGAGATTATTTATTTGCCTGAATTTTAAGGGGGTGTGATTTTTGGTTTTCATTGAATAAAATCTTGTGATATTCAATGAACGAGCGAAATGCTCTATGTGGTTATAGGTCGTAGGAATGCTTCGCTAAACCTACCACCATACCCAGTTTGTACGGATTAGCACCGTTGCTTTTTAAAAAATAATTAAATAGACTATTTAATCTTTTAATTCAAAAAATGAAAAAATCATTTTTAATACCTGTCTTTCTGCTTGCGTGTAACCTAATGGCTTTTGCACAAAAAATGGAAAAAGAAATGCCCAAAGGCTATGAACAGTCTAAAATTGGTAATGTAACGGGGAAGTTAGATAGTATGAAATATGAGTCCAAAACGGTGGGTTCTACTCGTAAGGCTTTGGTTTATACGCCTCCTGGCTTTGACAAAAAGAAAAAATACCCTGTATTGTATCTACTTCACGGCATTGGTGGCGATGAAAAAGAATGGCTTAATGGTGCAAAACCACAAGTGATTTTGGATAATCTCTATGCCGAAGGTAAAATTCAGCCGATGATAGTGGTAATGCCAAATGGGCGTGCCATGAAAGACGACCGTGCCATTGGGAATATTTTTGAGAAAGATAAAGTAGAAGCATTTGCCACTTTTGAAAAAGATTTGTTGAATGACCTTATACCTTTTATAGAAAAGAATTATCCTACACTAAGCGATAAAGACAGTCGAGCTATTGCGGGTCTTTCTATGGGTGGCGGACAATCTTTAAATTTTGGTTTGGGCAATTTGGATAAATTCTCTTGGGTAGGCGGTTTTTCATCAGCACCCAATACCAAAGTTCCGCAGGAATTAGTACCCAACCTCGAAGATGCTAAGAAAAAGCTCAAACTCCTTTGGATTTCGTGTGGGGATAATGATGGACTCATCAGTTTCAGCAAACGCACCCACGATTATCTTTATGAGAAGGATGTATCTCATATTTACTATGTAGAAGCAGGTGGACATGATTTTAAAGTATGGAAAAATGGGCTATATATGTTTTCGCAGTTTTTATTTAAACCTTTGGAAAATGCTACTTTGGAAAATTATACCATTTTAGGTTCTCCTGCTGCTTCAAATGTTCGTAACGCTAAATACCCCCAAATTTTACCCGATAATCAAGTAGTTTTTAAAGTAAAAGCTCCTGATGCTCAAAAAGTACAGATAGATTTAGGCAAAAAATATGACATGGTAAAAGATACCAGCGGTTTTTGGAATGTAACAACCGAGGTTATTAGTCGAGGTTTTCATTACTACTCATTATTGATTGATGGTGTGGCTTTGGCAGACCCAGCCAGTGAAACATTTTACGGAATGAGCCGTATGGCAAGCGGCATTGAGATTCCCTACAAAGAAGGTGGTTTTTATGCCCTAAAAGATGTGCCTCATGGCGATATTAGAATTAAAAAATATTTCTCAAAAGCCAGTAACTCGTGGCGTGAAATGTACTTATATACCCCACCAGGATATGATAAATCAACTGAAAAATACCCTGTATTATATCTTTTGCATGGTGGTGGTGAAGACCAACGTGGTTGGGCAAGTCAAGGGAAAACAGACTTAATTTTGGACAATCTCATTGCTGAACAAAAAGCAAAACCAATGATAATAGCCATGCTTGATGGCAACGTAGGCGGTGGTGGCGGTATCGCAAGTTTTGGAGAACAACAACTTCGTGCATTTGAAAACGAACTCAAAATCGGAGCAATTCCTTATGTAGAAAGTAATTTCAGAGTAGAAACCGATGCCAAAAATCGTGCCTTAGCGGGTCTTTCGATGGGCGGTTTGCAAACCCTGCACGCAGGGTTACGTAATACCGAGCTATTTAATTATTTGGGCGTATTTAGTTCGGGTTGGTGGGCAAATAACACTAAACTCTCTGACCCTCAGTATGAGTTTATGAAAAACAACACGACCAAAATCAATGAAAATCTCAAAGAATTATGGATTTCGCAAGGTGGAAAAGAAGATATAGCTCATGCTAATTGTCAAATAATGATGAAAAAATTTGATGAGATGGGTGTAAAATACAAATACAGCGAATACGCAGGAGGGCATTCATGGCCCGTTTGGCGACATGATATATATATGTTTTCGCAGCTATTGTTCAAGTAAATGTTGTTTGAATAAATAGGTGTTATTTTTATATATTTTTCAAAAAGCAATTCTGGTATATTTATCTTTAAAATGATTTTTAAATAACAAACAATGAAAAAACTCATTCTATTTATAACAATAATGTTCTCATTATCAAGCGTTTTTGCCCAAGATGGTAGGCGCTTAGAAATTCTATTTTTGGGTGATAACGGACATCATAAACCGATTGAAAGATTTTCGGAAATAATGCCCGCCTTGGGCAATAAGGGCATAAATTTTACTTATACCGATAAATTAGAAGACCTCAATCCTACTTATCTCAACAAGTTTGATGCTTTGATGATTTATGCCAATTGGGATGCCATTACGCCCGATGCCGAGAAGGCTTTGTTGGCTTACGTGGCTTCAGGAAAAGGACTTTTGCCCATCCATTGTGCATCTTATTGTTTCCGAAATTCACCCGAATTTGTCAAGATGGTAGGAGGGCAATTCTGGCGACATACTATGGACACTATTTCGGTGAACATTACCCAAGCAAATCATCCCACTATGAAAGGTTTAAAAGGCATAAAATCTTTTGATGAAACCTATTTGCACAGTCAATTACAGGCGGATAATAATGTGTTAATGACTCGTGAAATTAAGGCTGACCAAACCAAAGACCGCCCCGAAACCAAGACGGAACCTTACGCATGGACTCGCCAGTACGGAAAAGGGAAAGTTTTTTATACCGCTTACGGACACGATGAAAATACCTGGCAAAATGCTGATTTTCAGAAACTTATAGAAAA
>JANPGQ010000706.1:0-2100 GCA_031423975.1 Cytophagales bacterium
GTACAGGGTGAACGATGAACGGTAAACGGTATTACCGAATAGAGTAAACGCTCCACAAGATTAATTATAATGATAATAATGAATATTTCGATTGAAAATCCCCCCTCAAATCTAAGCAGTTCTGAACTTTATGGTCGAGTGTGCCACTCCAAAATTTTTCGGAATTTTTATTTCGGGATAAACTTCGTTTAATCCAATTTTAATAATGGCTAAATGATGAATGGTATGTTCAATCAGATACGTCAATTCACGGAAAAAACTGGTGGGCATTTCTATGACTTCATCACCTCCAAAATAACTATTTAATGTCAATAATCTGTCTGATTTTAGATTTGTCAAATTCTGCTGTATGCTCTCTAAAATTTCAATCGTAAAATCTTTATCTATTTCAATCAAAAGGTTTCTTTCTCGAGCATCATAATCCACTACGCCAGTTTCGTAGCCCTTCAAAAGACATAAATAAAACTCCGTAATATGTCTGACGTGCTGCCCCGTGGTACTATAATGCAAAGGACGAAGAGCATCTTTATAAACTACTGATTCGATATTATTCAGTAAATCAGTCAGTTGGGTTATGATTTGTATATTAAATTCTTGAAGCATTTTTTTTATAATTGAATGAGTGAATGGTATTTTCCACCAATATCGAATGATTGATTTATGGACTAATTTTCAATGTCCGATTGTTTACTGGTAACTGATAACTATTCACTGAATCACGGCATTAACCAAAATTGTAAAAGTTACGTTATCGCTCATGCCCCAAGTGCCTCCACCTACTGACCAATCTCGGCGATTGATGACGGCTGACCCTTGAAAGGTAGCGTTATTTCCCTCTTGTTTGAAGGTGAAAGGGATTTTTACGGACTTGGTAGTTTCCTTTATCGTGAGGTCAAAATATCCCACAAAGTTATTACCATCTTTTTCAATTTTGGTAGTCTTCATTTTCAAAAAGGGGTATTTTGCTACGTTGAAAAAATCACTCTTCTCCTTTAAATGCTTGTTTCTAAGGTTATTATCAGTATCAATTGTGGTTGCATCTACGCTGGCATTTAGGCTTGAAGCGGCTAAATTATTAGCGTCAAATTTCAATGTTCCAGTAAACCCTTTGAATTTGCCCTCTACCGTAGAGCCTAACATTTTGATTTTGAAAGATACATTTGCCGTGGTGGGCTTCCAATTTTGGGCGAAAGTTGTGATGGACATACTTACGAATAAGAGGAAAAATAGGACTTTGTTCATGGTTTTGAGTATTAAAATCTGTACGAAACTGCAATCATTGGAGTTAGTGATTTGTACCTCCAACGATTGTTTTGTCCATCAGGTAAAATCACTTTTTTATCACTGGTATATTCGGTAAATAAAAAACTAAATCCTGCCCGAATCCCTATCTTCTCGGTTGCCCAATAACGCACGTAAACCTCTGAATTTAAGTTACCTAAGTCGGAGTCACTCACCAACAGAAGATTAAAACCCGCAGGATTTGCCGATGAGGTTATTGAACCATCAGCAAATTTACGTTTGTTCTTCTTAGAAATTAATTCTCCCGTTTGGTCTGCTCCAAACGAATATCCAGTGGCATCAATATTAAAGCCTACTTCTAATTTTTTAGATAGAGCATACTGCAAATTTATTGATACATTTAAGGAATTTACTTGGGCTTTTGGCAAATAAAGCGTATCAATATTAGAGACAATATCGTCAGCAAATAAGGCTCCGAAACTGGCTGTTCCTGAGGTGAATTTTGCGGGAGCGGTACGTGCTTCTAAATTATGCTTAAAAAATGAAGTAAGCCTAACTCCATAACCCAATTTAAATCGTTTTGCTTTGCCAATTCCGTACATTTGAGTAAATGAAAATGCAGGGGTAAAAACACTACTATTTCCTGTTATGGCAAGGTCAAAAGTTTTATAAGAATTCTTAAACTCTTGGGCTGAAACTTGAAAAGCAATAATAGTTAAAAAGAATAAAACAATGAGGTTTTTCATGATAAATTTAAAAAAATGTTAGTAAAATATAATTGAAATAAATGGTTAATGGATTGACTTTTAGATTTTTACTCCAATTTAGCACTGCCAAAGTGTACAGAAAACTGTTTAC
>JANPGQ010000707.1:0-11509 GCA_031423975.1 Cytophagales bacterium
AAGCCATTTCAGGACTTCCAGCGGGTAATTATCCCAATGGATATGCTGCTACAGCAACGAATAGCGTAACTTTATTTAATGCCGACTTAAACATTACTTACGCAAAAGAATTAACCAAAGCTATCAGAATGACGGCGGTAGCTGGGGTAAATTATCAATCAACTCGCAAAGAGTTTACGCAAGCAAGCGGTGAAAAATTAACTCCTGGATTGACAACAGTTTCAGCGGCTTCACAATCAATCAAAGCAGGTTATGGAATAGACCGTTTTGATTTAGCAGGTCAATTCATACAAGCAACATTTGGTTTTAATAATAGATTATTTGTTACGGGCTCAATTCGTAGAGATGGTTCAACTCTATTTTCGCCTTCTCAGATTAATCAATTATATCCCAAAGTTAATGCCAGCTATGTATTGTCTGATGAAAGTTTTTGGCAACCAATAGTAAATACGGTAAGTACCGCTAAATTAAGAGTTTCCTACGGAGAATCAGGAGCTTTATCAGCACTTCCGACTTATGGGCGTTTTTATCAAGTTGCTTCAACGCCATATTTAGGGCAGAATACTTTTGTGCCAAGTACAGTTTTTGCCAATCCAGATGTACGTCCAGAGCGTACAGGCGAGCTTGAATTTGGGGGAGACTTCGGATTTTTGAAGGATAGAATCACCTTGGGCGTTTCAGTGTATCAACAAAAAATCTCTGATTTGATTGTCAATCGTTCATTAGCTCCAAGTTCGGGTGGTTTATCAATTGTGAATAATGTGGGTACCATGGAAAACAATGGTTTGGAAATCTCCTTAGGTTTTACGCCCATCAAAACCAAAGATTTTACTTGGGAGATGGGATTAATTTATAGTTCAAATCGTAATAAAATTACCAGTTTTACTACGGGACAACAATTGCAATCAGTGGCTACTGCCAGTGGAGCTCCAGTATTTAACATCGTTGGAATGCCAGCGGGTGTTTTTTATGGAACTTTCTTTGCTCGTAATGCAGATGGTTCATTTACTAACACTACCAACGGTGCGGGATATGTTCAGCAAGAATTTGGTTTTCAGAATGTGAATAATAGTCCTCTTTCGTATGTAATCCCTGCCCGTGATGCCAACGGACAACCCGTGAGAACTGGGAAAGATGAGGCAGGAAATGCAAATATTGGACTGAGCAAAGTGATTGGAAATCCAAATCCAGATTATACGGCTTCATTGAGTAGTAGTATGACGTATAAAAATATTGGATTTAGATTCTTGTTTGATGCTGTACAGGGTTTGCAAGTATTTAATGCTGATAAGCGTACTCGTCAGGGCGTTGGTATTGGTGATGTTGCGGAAAAAGAATATCGTGGTGAATTGCCCAGAGGTTATATTTTCTCAACGTATTTGACTCAAGAATGGCGTATTGATGATGGTTCATTCGTGAAACTTCGTGAAATCTCTTTGTCGTACAATTTGCCAAATATCATCAAGGGAATGAACGGTTTAAAACTTTCGGCAACTGGACGTAATTTGATTTCATGGGATAAATACAATGGCTATGACCCTGAAACTAATGCAGGAGGTAATTCAGACCGTCTTCGTGGGGTGGACTTCGGAAACGTTCCGATTCCAAGAACGTATCAACTTTCATTAACCGCAAACTTTTAGAATCATGAACAAAAATATCTTAAAATATATCGTATTGGGTTCGTTACTGACAGTCGGAACGAACTCTTGCAAAACCGATACGGAATACTTAAATCCGAGTGCGGCTTCTGAAAAGCAAGTAACTACCGATTTGAACGGTTTAGTAGCTTTGGCAAACGGCTTACAATATCGTTTTTCAATTGGTCGCCAAAGCCCAATGTATGCCATGACGGTAGCTAATGGACTTACTACCAAAGAGTTGAAAGTATTGAATGCGGGTAATACTGACGAACAAACGCTTCAGGATGGAGGTAATAATGTAAGTAATACCAATTCAATCATAAGTAATTTGTGGTCTCAATTAGGGGTAATCAGAGGAAATAGTGATTTAATTTTGAATAATCTGAATAACGTAGGAGAATTGGGAACTCGTAGTGGTTTGCAGGCTTATGCTTCCATTTATAAAGCCTTATCTATTGGAATCACTGCTCAGTTTTGGACAAACGTAGTGATACAGCCATCACCAACGGCAACATTCGTAAGTCGTGAGGACGGTTTGAAAGAAGCCATCAGATTATTAGAAGCAGCCTCGGCAAGTGTAACAGCCAACCCAGTATCTACTAATTTCAATAGTAGAATTGTAGCAGGTGTAGATATTCCAAACACCTTGAATGCTTTAATTGCTCGTTATGCCATCATGGTAGGTGATTTTGATAAAGCGATAGCGGCAGCCGTAAAAGTTGATTTGAACAAAAAATCACAATTGAATTTTGATGACCTAACTCGTAATCCAATTTGGGATGTGGCTTTTGGAAATGTAAACGTGGTACAACCCTTAGATTTGAATATGGGCTTGCCAGCATCTTTAAAACCAGTTGACGCAGACAAGAGAATAGATTTCTACTTTTTAAGCCGTGCTTTATTTGGCAATACTTACAAAGGAAGAGGTTTTTTTAAAAGCAATAGCGATCCAATCCCACTGTATTTGCCCAGTGAAATGTTTCTTATTAAAGCAGAGGCTTATGCTCGTAAAAATGATTTAGTCAATGCCGAAAGAGAACTCAATAATATCTTGACAAAGACCACTGATGCTTGGGGAATTACGGCAGGACTTAGTGCATACTCAGGAGCAAAAACACAAGATGCTCTATTATTAGAAATATATCGCAATCGCAGAATTGAGTTATTTATGATGGGCTTATCCTTAGAAGATGCCCGCAGATTTGGGCGTTCAGCAACGGCAGAGCGAAGTCGTACTTATTATCCTTTCCCCTTGATAGAAAGATCGAATAATCCTGCAACTCCCGCTGATCCAGTGAATTAAAACTTTACAGTATCACTTCTAATCAGACTATCTAATGACCAAAAGAGCGAACAATGTTTCGCTCTTTTTGGCTTTGCTCTTGATATTTCCATAAAAAATTACGATTTTAGTATAATAATTCATCAAAATAAATTTCATGTTTATTTTCAAATTTTAATCAACAATTAAATCAAGGTATGAAAAAACAACTATTCAACAAAGTGAAGTGGCTATCCTTGTGCATGAGCATACTATGTCTCACACAAACGGGTTGGTCGCAGGACAGACAGGTAACGGGGAAGGTTACGGCTGCCGAAGATGGTAATCCCTTGCCAGGCGTTAGTATTATCGTAAAAGGGACAACTCGTGGTACAAGCACTGGAGCAGATGGTACTTATAAAATATCAGCAAACTCTAATGCAACCTTGATTTTATCTTCATTGGGATATGAAAGGAGAGAGGTAAGAGTAGGAACGCAGACAGTATTGGATGTTACTTTAACAACGGATATTCAAGCATTGGATGAAGTGGTAGTTACTGCTTTGGGCATCAACGAAAAGAAGCGTGGTTTGGGATATTCGGTGGGCGAGGTAAAAGGTCAAGCACTTGCCGAAACCAATCGTGAAAATTTTATGGTAGCCATGCAGGGTAGAGTAGCAGGTTTAGCCATGACTACTACCTCTGGACAACCAGGGGCTTCGGTAGCGATTCAGTTGCGTGGAGCAAGTTCAATTGGTGGTAGCAATTCTCCTTTGTACATTATTGACGGTCTGCCAGTGAGTAATAATACTTTTTCGCAAGGAGGCTTAACCACCGACCAGCCCAATCGTGGTAATGATTATACCAACCGTATGTCGGATATTAATCCCAACGATATTGAATCAATAACCGTGTTGAAAGGTCTGGAAGCCGCCGCACTCTATGGAATCGAGGCCTCAGCAGGTGCTATTATTATCACTACCAAGAAAGGTACTCAAGGAAAATCTAAGGTTACTTACGAAAATTCATTCAGAACGGATAACGTGTATCGTACCTTAGAAACCCAACGAGTTTATGGAAGAGGAATCAATGGTGTGTCTGATAATACCACTATTGGATTTAGAGGTGCTAAATATCCCGAAAATACACAGTTTTTTGATAATACGAAAAACTTCTTCCAAACGGGACGTACTCAAACTCATAACTTAGGTATTGAAGGGGGGAGTGATAAAATGACTTATCGAGTTTCTACCAGTTATACAACCCAAGACGGCGTAACCCCCACCAGTAATTACGATAGATTAACACTTCGTTTGTCATCAACTGCCAAATTGAGTCCAAAATTAGAACTATCCACAACCCTTGGTTTTACAAAATCAGCCGTTGTGAAGCCTATTCGTAGTGATTATGGATTCTATATCGGATTATTACTGTATCCTGCCAATGATGATATTACCAACTATTTGACTCCTACGGGTACTCGTAGGCGTTTGTTGAGTATTCCAGAAGAATTGGATAATCCTTTATTTAACGTTTACAAAAACCAAAATAACGACCGTACCACCCGCTCGCAAGGAAACTTGACGCTAAATTTCAATCCCACCAAATGGTTGAATGTTACGGGACGTTTTGGAGCAGACGTTTATTCTACTTTGGGTAATTATCTTCAACATCCAGAATCAAATAGAGGTATTGTAGGCAAAGGATTTATCGAAAACTATAACGAAAATGGACAGTTACTGAATGGAAACGTTTTGGCAACTGCCAAAAAGAAGTTTGGTGATTTCAATGCCTCTTTGATGGTGGGCGGCGAAGTATTTGATAACAGATACGAAGTTACTTCTGTATATGGCGAGCAATTGTATATTCCAGATTTCAATAGTATTAATAATGCTTTGCCAACTACCATGAGAAATAAACTGACCGTTACCAGAAAGCGTATCGTCAGTGGAATTGGTAAAATTGATTTGAGTTATAAAGATATAATTTATCTTACTGCCACAGGTAGAAACGATATGTCATCAACGCTACCCGAAGCCAATAATTCATTCTTTTATCCTGCCGTAAGCACCAGCTTTATTTTTAGTGAAATCGGAGGTTTGAAAGATGCCCTTCCTGCTTTATCAATGGGTAAAATTAGGGCTTCGTATGCACAAGGTGGAAAAGATGCACCTCCATACAAGGTTTTGGCGGCACTTTCGCCCCAAACAACTTCTGGCGGAGGTTTTGCCTATGGTGTTTTTGGTGGAAATGAAAATTTAAAACCAGAGCGTAGCGAAGGCATTGAGTTTGGCGTTGAGATGCAATTTTTCAATGGCAGATTTGGAATTGATGCCTCTCGGTATTCAAAAACGGTTTCCGACCAAATCGTTAGCCAACGGTTGAGCTACGGTACAGGGTTTATTTTAGGCTTACTCAATGGTGGAACATTTACCAATTCAGGTTATGAACTTCAACTGAAAGGCACACCCGTAAAAGCCAAAGATTTTGGTTGGGATATTGTGGCCAATTTCACTACGTTGAAAACTTCTGTTAAAAATCTTCCCGCTGATGTGTCCGAATACTATAATTCTGATACATGGTTGGTTGGTAATGCTCGTGCGAGTGCCTTTGTGGGTAATTTATCGACTTATTATCCAACTTTCAATTTGGATTATAACCAGCGAGGTGCAGGGAGTGCTACCGCCATCGGGGGATACAGTTATTTGCGAAATAAAAGAGGCGATATTATGATAAATCCTTCTACTGGTTTGCCAGTAATCAACGCAAACTTTCTTCCAATCGGCGACCGTAATCCTGATTTTACGGTGGGTCTGACTAATACATTTACTTACAAAAATATAAGACTTTCATTCTTGTTAGATATTCGTAAAGGTGGCGATGTATTTAATGGAAACGAATATTTCTTGTTCCGTAATGGATTGAGTAAAAATACATTAGACCGTGAAAAACCCGTTGTTTTCAATGGCGTTTTGCGTGATGGAAAGGAAGATTCGGATGTTCCTACTAAAAACAATATCCAAATTACACCCATCACTCGTTCAGATTATTTTACAGCTTTTGCTGAGGAAGATTTTGTAGAAAAAGACATCAACTGGCTACGTTTGCGTGATGTTACGGTAAGTTATTCATTGCCCAAAGCGTTGTTACAGCAAACCAAATTGTTCCAAGCAGCCAGCGTATTTGTAACTGGTACCGATTTGTTTTTATTGACCAATTATAAAGGAGCAGACCCGAACGTAAACGGAACTACCGCTACGTCATTGGGTGTAGGGGCAGCAGGTTTTGACTTCGGAACTTTGGCAGTACCCAGAGGCGTATCTTTTGGAGTAAGAGTAACATTCTAAATTTTCCTCAGATTTTAATTGAAAAAATATATGAAAAAAATAAAAATACTACTACTCACCCTCATGGTAATGAGTGTAAGTAGTTGCCAAAAATATCTTGACATCAACCAAGACCCCTCAAACCCACAAGTTGCGGAGGGATACGTTCTGATGCCCCCAATATTACAAGCAATGGTGAGGGGCGAAGTTTTTGACTCACGTTATATCGGTCAATATGTGCAGAATTGGGCATTTTCGGGCGGTGGAAACGAATGGGACAGACATGGATATGTGGCAGGTAGTGATGCTTCTGGCGAGAAATGGAGACAACATTATTATGCTCTTGGCAAAAACCTTGATTTAGTCATTGAAGATGGTACTAATAAGCAAAAGTGGGATTACGTAGGCGTAGCCAAAGCCATTAAAGCATGGAGCTGGCAAACCACCACCGATTATCACGGTGAGATGATTTTGAAGCAAATGTTTGAACCCAATCGTTACGTTTTTGATTATGACGGACAAGATGAAATCTATGCCGAAGTCCAAAAACTTTGTACCGAAGCCTTAGAAGCCCTCAACAAAACGGATGGCAATTCATCAACGGCATCACTTTTACGGGGCGATGCTTACTCGTCATACAAGGGTGATAAGGCGAAATGGACGAAATTTGTGTATTCAATCTTGGCTCGTAATGCTCATCACATCAGCAATAAATCAAGTTATAGTGCTGACAAAGTGATAGAATATGTCGATAAATCGTTTGCCTCAAATGCTGATAATCTCAATATTATTCATCAAAATTCCAGTTCGACGGATGCTAATTTCTTTGGAACACTCAGAAATAATATGGCAAATTATCGTCAAACTATTTTTGCTTTGTCGTTGGTGGATGGTACAGTTTTCGATAAAAATGTGGACCCACGTTTACCAGTAATGTTTACTGCTTCGCCAGATAACGTCTATCGTGGTGTATTCCCAGGCAGTGGCGACCCCAACAATGTAGCTGGTAATGTTAGGAGAATTCCTACCATTTGGGGTTTTCAGCCCGTTAGTATTCCTTCAACTGCGGGGGTTGGTAAATATATTTTTCAAGATGCTGCTGATTACCCAATTATGACATATTCAGAATTGCAGTTTATCAAAGCGGAGGCGGCTTTCAAAAAAGGTGATAAAGCAATGGCTTTGGATGCTTTCAACAAAGCCGTAAATGCCAGTATGGATTTTGTGAATGTGTACGCTTCGGATAAAGCCGCTTTTGCTACAGCACGCACAAAATATCTTGCCAGTACAGCTATGCCAAAAATAGTGGCAGACTTGAAATTGAGTGATATTATGTTGCAGAAGTATATTTCAATGTACGGTCATGGAATTTTGGAAACATGGGTAGATATGCGTCGTCATAAATATAGCCCAGATGTTTATACCGGTTTTTCTTTGCCTTCGTCTTATTTCCCTGATAATAATAGCAAGCCAGCCCAACGAGTACGCCCACGCTATAACTCAGAGTACGTTTGGAATAGGAATTCATTGGAAAAATTAGGAGGAAACAATCCCGATTATCACACTTACGAAGTATGGTTTACAAAACCTTAAACAACAAAACAGATGCTAAAAACAATATATAAATCTTTTGCAACCATCGGTTTTGGTGTATTGATGTTTGCTTGTGGAGACGAAAACAGTGTTCTCCGAAATGTAAACCCTGCTACAGGGGCAAAAGTGCGATTTATCCACGCAGCCGTAGATGTAGCAAACGTAGAAATTGCGGTGAATGACAAAAAATTTGCAGGAGTTATCACTGTACCACCTGCTCCTGCGGGTACTATTGCCTACGGAGCAGGTTATCCAGCCCTGAGTTCGACCAATGCCGAATATGCGCTTACACCCGCAGGAAGCACAAAAGTTGATGTTACAGTAGCAGCTACGGCTACTACCCCTGCTGCTCCCTTATTTTCGGGAACTGTAAATGTAGAAGATGAAAAATTTTATTCGGTATTCGCTGTTGGACAAGCCCCAGCGGTCGCTCCCTTAGTGATTAATGATGTTTTGCCAGCACCAAGCGGAAACAATTTCTTTATTCGCTTGATAAATGTTTCCCCAAATGCCACTACGGCTGAATTATCACTGGCAGGAAGTATTGTTATCAAAGATGTCCCTTTCAAAGGAGGTGAAGCATTTGTAGCAGTCCCATTACCAGATTACACATCAGGTACTCGTTTTACTCCCTATTCGATTAAAATTTCGGATGGAAAAGGAGGAAGTTCAACTTTTACTTCCACGACTAATATCACAAATATTTTTCCAGGAAGAGTATTGACAGTTTTTGTCCGAGGATTAGTAGGAGGTACAGCAACAAAAGTAGTTGGTGCAGGATGGTATTATAACCGATAGAACTGTTTAAAGATTAGTTAGTTTTCATAGAAAATCGTGCTAAGAGCAATCTCAGCACGATTTTTTGTTATAACTCATCCAGCTCAAAAAGTATCATTTCTTCAAAATCATAAAAATATTACTAACAGATCTTTCGCCCAAATGGTCAAATTGTTTATTATCGCAAGGATAATTGACTACTCCATGGTCGGGCTGTCCTTTGACGTACATGGTTGAAGACCCGCCACCATCCAAGTTAATAGCATTTTTGCAATTCAGCATCTTAGCCATATAGGTCAATTCGTGGAGGTTCATTCCTTGTGCCATAGCATTTCTACCATCCACCGTGATTAATAGCAAATTATTATCATTCGTTACGCAAGCACAAGTGCGTGGGTGGCGGTTATTATTGAAAGCATTAATTCTCAATTCCTGTTCTTCGTTGTCAAAAAGCAATAATGGTCCTGTTACTAAAATACTTGATTGTTGTATAGATTTCTCCCAATAGGCTTTTCCGCCGCCTTTCACAATTTCCACTTTATTATCTTCAATGGCAATGGCAGAGGTGCTGTGTTCAGGTATCAAATCATCCGAAAAATAGGAAGCCGAATCTAAAATTTGGTTATTTATCTTAATGAAATCAACTGAACCACCTTTTTTGGTGTTGAAAAAACCACCATTAACGGCTGCCAAAGCATTGTTTTCCATCGCTAACAAACTGGTGGGTTTCAATTTGCGAAGTGTATCACCTTTGGGAATCTGAATATCTGCAGACCCAAAAGCAAACTGAATGTTCTTATTATTGAGTTTTGTTTGAAGAATACTGACGTACTGATTTGAAGCAAACAATTCACGTTGATTGAAATGATAGCATTTCCACTGCAAGCCATTTCCCAAATCAATAGTAATCCACCTGACGTAGGTAAGCATCAGTGAATCAGCATAATTTTGTGCGTTGGTTGCAAATGATAATAGTGTAAGGCAATATGCAGTTAAGAGAAACCGCTTCATAAATTATTTAGGCAAAATGTTGATATACACGAAGATAACGAAAAAAAAACCTTAAATAGTTTATTAATTTGTTCATTTATTAAACGGTTTAAGTTAAATAATGGGTTTTTGAGTATTTATGATTAGAATTGAAAACTTGGCAATACAAGCATTTATAGAAAGAATAAAGCGTAATTTTGTGATGATTAAAATTTAAACATGAAATTATGAATTACAATATTCACTAATTCACAACTCACTAATTTACAAATTAGATTTGAAAGACGTAAGAGCAAAAAAGAGTTTAGGGCAACATTTCCTTCGAGATTTGGAAGCTGCCAAAAAAATAGCCGATTTAATGTCAGGTCACGGCGGCTATACACAAGTGTTGGAAATTGGTCCAGGTATGGGTGTACTCACGCAATTTTTGTTGCAACATACTGAATACCAGACCGATGTAGTAGAATTAGACGTAGAATCTGTCGAATATCTCAACGTTCATTATCCTGAATTGAAAGGAAAAATTCATTCTGCCGATTTTTTGCATCTCAATTTAGCCCAATTTTTTCAAGGCAAAAAGTTCGGGATTGTGGGCAATTTTCCATATAATATTTCGTCTCAAATATTATTTAAAGTATTGGATTATAAAGACATCGTGCCAGAAATTGCGGGAATGTTTCAGAAAGAAGTAGCGGTAAGGATAGCCTCAAAACCTGGGAATAAAGACTACGGAATTTTGAGTGTTTTGTTACAGGCTTTCTATGATATTGAATACTGCTTTTCGTTGGGACCAGAAGTTTTTTCACCCCCACCAAAAGTGAATTCGGGCGTAATTCGTTTGAAAAGAAACAACGTAACCCACTTAGGCGTTTCCGAAAGTATGTTTAAAGCGGTAGTAAAAATGGGCTTTAATCAAAGAAGAAAAACGCTTCGTAACGCCTTAAAAGCCCTTCAATTACCCGAAAACGAATACATGAGCAAACGGGCTGAACAATTGGGGGTAGCAGAGTTTATTGAGTTAGCGAAAATGGCAACGGAGGTGAATATTGTGAATAGCCAAGTATCTGAATAAAATCAAAAGCCTCTCGAAATCCATTTCGAGAGGCTTTTTGTAAAAAAATAACATTATCAATTATTCCTCAACTTGCTATGCCTATACCCATAAGAGAAATAAATTATCAAACCAATCGCTAACCAAATCAAGAATATCATCCAGTTTGTAATGCCTAATTCTGTCATTAAATATAGATTAGTTAAAATGCCTAAAACGGGCAATATGGAAAACTTCATTTTGAGAGTTAATACCGATAAACCTCCCCAAACTAACCAAAAGACTGCTAACAACGGTTTTACTTGAATGGCACTGATAAATGTTCCTTGGTAAAAAGTGTATCCCAACGCTAAAACGAATAGAACTCCAACAATAAATTGCCCATTTAGATACGGAATCTTAAACTTCGCATCTTTTGAAAGCCCTTTATAGTCAAGGTATAAAACTCCCCCACACACTACAATAAAAGCAAAAAACGTTCCCACACTGGTTAAATCTGCCACAAAACCCATATCCAAAAACATCGAAGGAATAGCCACCAAAAAACCCGTAACAATCGTGGAAAAACTTGGCGTTTTAAATTTTGGATGAATGTTAGAAAAACGCTTCCAAAGCAATCCATCACGGCTCATCGACATCCAAATTCGGGGCTGCCCCATCTGATAAACCAACAAGGCACTCGTAATGGCAACTACGGCTGAAACAGAAATCACCCCCGCCACAAAATCAAGATTTACTTTCTGGAAAACATACGCCAAAGGGTCATCCACCTTAAGTTCGGTATAATTTACCATTCCCGTCAAAACCAGCGTAATCATTACGTATAAAACTGCACAAATCACCAAGCAATAAATCATGGCACGGGGCA
>JANPGQ010000708.1:0-1542 GCA_031423975.1 Cytophagales bacterium
ATACAAAATTAAAGGCTTTCATTACTTGAATTAGATTTCATTGGCTGGGAATATACTGTCTGACTATCGTCTGACTGCGTACAACTTTCTACGCAGTCAGACGATAGTCGGACGGAATATTCCCAGCCAATGAAATCTAATTCAAGTAATGAAAGCCTTTAATTTTGTATTTTTGTAAAAAAATAATGGCATTATTCAAAGCCGTGCCACCGATAGATAACTTGATTTTTAACAACTAATATAAATGTCAAACACAGAATCTCATTCTTCAAACCAAACTTCTCAAAACTATACCGAAACCATTTGTGCCGTAGCCACACCCGCTGGCGTGGGAGCAATTGCTATTATAAGAGTCTCAGGCTCAGAGACTTTTTCGATTGTGAATAAACTTTTCAGAGGTAAAAATCTTGAAAAACAAGCTTCACACACTATTCATTTTGGCACTATCCGAGAGGGTGAAATGATTGTAGATGAAGTATTGGTATCGTTATTTAGATCTCCCGCCTCTTATACCCGTGAGGATACGATTGAAATATCTTGTCATGGTTCGGATTTCATTATTCAGAAGATTCTGAAACTGATAATTAAAGAAGGAGCAAGGCTTGCCAATGCAGGAGAATTTACGCAACGAGCCTTCTTAAACGGACAATTAGACCTTGCTCAAGCAGAAGCCGTTGCTGACTTAATTGCTTCAGATTCAGAGGCTTCACACCAAACGGCAATCAATCAAATCAGAGGAGGATTTTCAAAACAGATTGCTCAGTTACGTGAACAACTAATCAATTTTGCTTCTTTGATTGAATTAGAATTAGACTTCGGCGAAGAAGATGTCGAATTTGCCGACCGTGATGATTTACGACAACTGATTTATAGAATTCAAACGGTTTTAGTGCCACTGATTGAAAGTTTTGCGATGGGAAATGTTATCAAAAACGGCGTTCCAACGGTGATTGTTGGTAAACCAAATGCAGGAAAATCTACGCTATTGAACAGACTTTTGAACGAAGAAAAAGCCATTGTTTCAGACATTGCAGGTACAACTCGTGATGTAATTGAAGATGAACTTTTTATTGAAGGAATCAGATTTAGGCTGATTGATACCGCAGGACTCCGTAAAGCCACCGATACCATCGAAGCTATCGGTGTAGAACGAACGATGCAGCAAATGGAAAAGGCAAGTTTGATTTTATACTTATTTGATGCCAGCGAGATACAGTTATCAGTTATCAATAATCAGTTATTAGAATTTAATGCTCCGTATTTGCTGGTTGGTAATAAGGTTGATAAATTATCGGATGAGAAAAAGTTAAAATTTGAAACCGCTCATCCTGATATTATTTGGATATCAGCCTCTGAGAATCAAAACATTGAAATTCTAAAGGATATTTTGGTCAGAAAAGTAAAAACTAAAGAAATTAAATCTGGCGATACAGTGGTTACTAATCTCCGCCATTTTCAGCATCTTTCTCAAACTAACGAGGCTTTAAATAATGTGTTGGAAGGTTTAAATCATAGCATTACAGGCGATTTCTTAGCTCAAGA
>JANPGQ010000709.1:0-5937 GCA_031423975.1 Cytophagales bacterium
TATTAATAATCCTTTCATCCATGAATCTGACGAATCCAAATTCAGACATATTAAAAAGTGCCATTTAATAATTTTACACTCTCAATCCCCAAAATTGATATTACATTTTAGACTTTACCATTAAAATCCCCTATTTTTGTAAAATAAACTATAACTATTTCAAGAAATAAAAAATTAAGAGAATACATGAAAATAGCTGTAATCGGAACAGGATACGTGGGTTTGGTAACTGGAACGTGCTTTGCCGAGACTGGAAACCAAGTCATTTGCGTTGATATTGATGCCAAAAAAGTAGAAAAAATGAAGAATGGGGTAATTCCCATTTACGAACCAGGGTTGGAAGAATTATTCCTCCGTAACTCTAATGAGGGCAGATTGAAATTCACCACTTCGCTTGTTGAAGGAATTAAAGATGCTCAAATTATCTTCTTGGCTTTGCCAACACCTCCTGGTGCTGACGGTTCGGCAGATTTGAAATATATCCTAAAAGTTGCGGATGATTTGGGTCCCCTTTTAGAAAATTACGCTGTCATCATCGACAAAAGTACCGTACCCGTGGGAACAGCCGAGAAAGTCCATGCTGCCATCGCTAAAAATGCAAAGGTTGAATTTGATGTAATTTCAAATCCAGAATTTTTGCGTGAAGGCGTTGCAGTTGAAGATTTCATGAAGCCAGACCGTGTGGTAATTGGCACAAAATCTGAGAAAGCAAAGGCCTTGACAAACAAGCTGTACGCTCCGTTGGTACGTCAGGGAAATCCTATAATTTTCATGGATGAACGTTCGGCAGAAATGACGAAATATGCCGCTAATGCGTTTCTGGCTACAAAAATCACTTTCATGAATGAAATTGCTAACCTTTGCGAAAAGGTTGGTGCAAACGTTGATGACATTCGTAGAGGCATCGGAACGGATTCTCGTATCGGAAAAAGATTCTTGTTTGCGGGTATTGGTTACGGTGGAAGTTGTTTTCCAAAAGACGTGCAGGCATTGGAGAAAACCTCAAAAGATTTTGATTACGATTTCAAAATTTTGAAAGCAGTAATGGATGTAAACGAAGACCAAAAAACAAGATTAATCCCAATGATTAATGACTATTTTGGGGGAGATTTGAAAGGGAAAACCTTTGCGATGTGGGGCTTGGCATTCAAACCATACACCGATGATATTCGTGAAGCTCCGGCATTATACAATATTGATGCTCTTTTGGCGGCAGGTGCAACCATCAAAGCGTATGACCCCGAAGCAATGCCAAATGTTAAGGAAGTTGTAGGAGATAAAATTACCTTCACCACTGGACCTTATGAGGCTTTAAAGGATGCTGATGCTCTTTTGATTATGACTGAATGGCCTCAATTCCGCTCACCAGAATTTGAAGTAATGAATGTTTTATTGAAAAATAAAGTAATTTTTGATGGACGTAATTTGTATGAATTGAGCGAAATTGCGGAGAAAGGTTACACCTATTATAGTATAGGTCGTGAAGTTGTGGGTAAGTAAACCGTAACACGGATGGTTCGACGATTCGACTGCCAGTCCGTAGTAAAATAATTAATACTCACGGGCAATCCTGTCCGTGTTACAGACAAATATGAAAAGAATATTAATCACGGGTGGAGCTGGTTTTTTGGGTTCACACCTTTGCGATAGATTTATTAAGGAAGGTTTCCACGTAATTGCGATGGATAACCTCATTACGGGCGATTTGAAAAATATCGAACACCTTTTCAAACTCCCAAACTTTGAATTTTATCACCATGATGTTTCAAAGTTTATTCATGTGCCAGGCGAGTTGGATTATATCCTTCATTTTGCCTCACCAGCTTCGCCGATTGACTATTTGAAGATTCCAATTCAAACCTTGAAAGTAGGTTCTTTGGGAATCCATAATTGTCTTGGTTTGGCTCGTGTAAAAAATGCAAGAGTATTAATTGCTTCAACCTCAGAAGTTTATGGTGACCCAACCATTCATCCACAACCCGAAGAATACTGGGGAAATGTGAACCCCGTTGGTCCTCGTGGCGTGTATGACGAAGCAAAGCGTTTTCAAGAAGCGATGACGATGGCGTACCATACCTATCATGGTTTGGAAACCCGTATCGTCCGTATTTTCAATACTTATGGCCCTCGTATGCGTCTGAATGATGGGCGTGTATTGCCTGCCTTCATCGGGCAAGCCTTGCGTGGCGAAGATTTGACCATGTTCGGCGATGGTTCACAAACACGGGCATTTTGTTACGTTGATGATTTGGTAGAAGGAATTTATCGCTTGTTGATGTCAGATTATGCTCAACCTGTAAATATTGGAAATCCAGACGAAATCACGATTAGAGAATTTGGCGAGGAAATCATAAAATTGACAGGTACATCTCAAAAATTGATTTCGTTACCTTTACCGACAGACGACCCTAAACAACGCAAACCAGACATTACCAAAGCCAAAGCATTATTGGGATGGGAGCCAAAAGTTTCGAGAGAAGAAGGTTTGAAAATTACCTACGAATATTTCAAATCTTTACCAAAAGATGAACTCTTCAAAATGGCAAATCACCGTGATTTTGAGAAAAAGAATTGAGTTGTGAGTAATAGATTTTTCTGTTAAATTTGCGGACAATAAAACTAAAAATTATGGTTTCAACATTTCAAATAAATGAGTCTGAACTTGACAATAATTTTGTCAAGGCTTTAAAGACATTATTCAAAAATCGTAACCTTACTTTAACAATTGAAGCAGATGAGGTAGATACAACTGATTATTTGCAAAGTAATTCTGTCAATAAGGAACGGTTATTGAAATCTGTCGAGAATGTAAAAAAACGCACAAATTTGGTAAAGGTAGATTTAGAAAGTTTAAAAGCCTTAGCCAATGCGTAGCCTTGTTTTTGAAGCTGATGCTCAAGAAGATTTGTTTTATTGGGCAAAAGCAGATTTGAAAGTTCTCCGAAAAATCATTGATTTATTAGAAGATACACAAAGTCATCCTTTCTCTGGAAAAGGCAAGCCCGAAGGTTTAAAGCATAATTTAAAAGGATTTTGGGCAAAGAGAATTACAGATGAACATCGTTTGGTTTACAAAGTAACAGACGATGAAATAATAGTTATTCAATGCAGATTTCATTATTCAGAAAAATAATATCAAGATTGCAATTAAGCCCTAAACAATTTGTTTGGGGCTTTTATTTTTTTCTGTTTTTTAAAATGTGTACTAATGACTAAATTGCCTTTCCATTAACCAACCATTTTTATCAACACATGAAAAAACTATTTTTCCTCCTTACCCTCATCTGGGTACGATGGCTTCCCCTTGCTGGACAAGCCGTTACAACCGACCCTGTTTTGCCCAACGGCGACCAAGAAATTACCCTGATTTTTGACCTTACTCTCTCCAAAGATGCTCGTGCCAAAGGGCTTTTGGGCAAGAAAGACGATGTATATTTATGGTCAGGGGCGGGCAGTACCGATACGGGCGATGCTTTTCAATTTCAACCTGCTGGACAAACTAATTTTAACCTTCCTTTCGAGAAAGGAAAAATGACCGCCTTGGGAAATGACAAATGGAGTATCAAATTAACGCCAAGAACTTATTATGGAGTGTCTGCCGTCATTCCTATCAAAAAGCTGGGAGTATTATTAAAAAGTGGTGATGGGAAATCTCAAACCGAAGACTTCGTCATTACGCTGTATGATAATAAATTAAACGTTGTTTTTTTTCAACCCAAAGAAAAAACTTTCTTTGCAGCCTCTGGTACTACTATTGAAGTATTGGCAGTGGCTTCTAAAAAATCAGATTTGGCTTTAACGGTCAATGGCGTTTCCGTACTTTCTATTATCAATAAAGACTCTTTGAAATATTCTCTCAATGTAGGAACAGTCTCGGGAGCGAGTAAAAATGTCAAAATCACTGCTTCTACCACTACCGAAACAACCACTTCAGAATTTACCGTTACTGTGCAACCAACTCCAACCACCGAAGCCTTGCCAACGGGCGTGAAAGATGGCATCAATTATATTTCTGATACAAAAGTTACTTTGGTGTTATTTGCCCCCAAAAAAGACTTTATTTATGCCATCGGAGATTTTAATAATTGGCAATATGATGCTAAGTCTTTAATGAAACGCACTGCCGATGGTAATAGGTATTGGCTTGATATTGAGGGACTTACCAAAGGACAAGAATATGCTTTTCAGTATTTAGTGAACGGTACTTTGGCAGTTGGCGACCCTTATTGTGATAAAATCCTTGACCCTAATAATGACAGTGGAATATCAAGTGCCACTTATCCCAATCTCAAATCATTACCCGCTGGAAATAAGTCAATTGCTTCTATTTTTCAGACTGGACAAACGGCTTATCCTTGGAAAATTACCAATTTCAAACGCCCTACCCAAGATAATTTGGTGATTTATGAACTCCACGTGCGTGATTTTGACGTGAATGGTTCGTATAAAAATATCATCGACCGAATTTCTTATTTCAAAAATTTAGGTGTGAATTGTATTGAATTAATGCCCATTAATGAGTTCTCCAATAATGATTCTTGGGGTTATAATCCAACGTATTATTTTGCGGTCGATAAGGCTTATGGCACAAAAGATGACTTAAAGAAATTTGTGGATATTTGTCATGAAAATGGCATTTCAGTGGTTTTGGACGTAGTTTTTAACCAAGCGGATTATGAATTTCCTTATGTGAAAATGTACTGGGACGGTTCGCAACCTTCTGCCGATTCGCCCATGTTTAATCAACAAGCCAATCACCCATACAGCGTATTTTTTGATTTCAATCATGAAAGTCAAGCCACTAAAGAATATGTCAATCGGGCAAATGAATATTGGTTGAAAGAATATAAAATTGACGGCTATCGCTTTGATTTGGCAAAAGGTTTTACGCAAAGACAAAGCTCAAATGATGGTCAGTTCAAGTTGTATGACCAAAGTAGAGTTGATATTTGGAAAGGATATTACGACAAAATCAGAAGTTACGACAAAGATGCTTATGTGATTTTGGAGTTATTTTCGGAAGACAAAGAAGAAAAAGCCCTCACGGATATGGGTATGATGGTGTGGGCAAATCAGAATGGTGATGCCCGCAATGCTGTAAAGGGCTTTGGCAGTGATTTTTCAAGGTATTCTTACAAAGAAAGAGGTTTTACAAAACCCGCAGCGGTGGGGTACATGGAAAGCCATGATGAGGAAAGAATAGCTTTTGATGCCTTAAAAAATAGTAAAGTTTCAGCAAATCTGCAAACCGTTTTAGAGCGTACCAAAACTGCCGCCGCCATGTTTATGACCATTCCTGGACCAAAAATGATTTGGCAATTTGGCGAATTAGGCTATGATATTTCTATCGACCAAAATGGTAGAACAGGACGTAAACCCATCAAATGGGAATATTTTCAAGATGCCGACCGTTTGAAATTATACAAAGTTTTCTCTGAATTGATTAAATTAAAAACCAGTCAAGAAATCTTTAAAACAACCGATTTTCAAATAGATTTAGCAGGATTGTTAAAGAAAACAACCTTGACAAACGGTACTAACAAAATGGTGATAATTGCCAATACTGACGTTCAGTCTGTTTCAGTAGCCAATTTATTTCCAAATACGGGCAAATGGTACGATTACTTTACGGGCAATGCCTTGAATGTGGATGATTTGACTTTTAAGTTTCAATTTCAGGCAGGTCAATTTCATATTTTTACCAATTACGCCTTGCCCAAACCCGAAGCCAATTTAGTGCCGTGGACATTGACTAACGTTTTGGCAAATGAGGAAGAACAAAATCAGGGCTTGAAAGTGTATCCAAATCCGAGTAAAGATTTTATTTATATCGAAATTCCAGCGTTTGCAAAGGGCGTTTTCTCCTTGAAAATCAATGACATAGCTGGTAGAAGTTTATCAGAAGTTGAGTTGAAAGCTGGGCAGAAATCCTATTCA
>JANPGQ010000710.1:0-3085 GCA_031423975.1 Cytophagales bacterium
CCACATTATTCACAATTGATAAACCACCCGAACTTGGAGCTAATGAACGATTGACAATCAAATCAGAGATTTTTTGTTGGTAAACTGAAACGCCCAACGTGATTCTATCTTTCAAAAATCCAAAGTCTCCACCAAATTCAAGTTCGCCAGTACGCTCTGGACGTACATCTGGATTGGCAAAAACGGTACTTGGTACAAAAGTATTCTGCCCTAAATATGGCGTTGAATTAACTTGATAAAAACGGTCATACGTATTGATACCCGTCAATGCTCCTGATTCTCCGTAAGAAACTCTCAATTTTGCGGTACTGACAGTGTTTGACAATGGTTGCCAGAAGTTTTCATCTGACAATACATAACTGGCATTAACTTTTGGATATAATTGATTAATCTGAGAAGGCGAAAATAAAGTTGAACCATCTCTACGAATTGAACCCGTTACGAATAATCTGTTATTGAAACCAAACGTTGCCTGTACGAATTGACCCGCTAAATCAAAACGATCCAAACCATATCCTGCCTTAATAGACTGCGAAGCCGCCGAAACAGTTGTTAATCCTGGCGTTAATTTTTCACCACTTGATTGGGTAAAGTCTTTGCGTGATGATTGATAATTTACACCAGCCACAGCCGTCATTTTCAAAGACTTCGTCAGCTCTTTCACGTAAGTAATGTTCAAATCTGCATTGAATAAAGTTACGTTATTCGTTGCGGTGGCGGCATATCCGTTGGGATAATTTCCCGCTGGAAGACCTGAAATGGCTTGATAAGGATAAGGCAAAATGGTATTTTTACCCAACTGCGAATAATTATCAACCCCCATAACCAAATCAATACTAAAATCCTTAAATGGCGTTAAATTAAACTGGACATCACTAATGGTACGATTTACAGACTGATTGAAATCCATATCTTCAATCGTAGAAAGTGGATTTACACGAGTCGGTTCTACTGATAATAATTTTCCGTTGGCATCACGTTGTGTAATGTCATAAATATTGTTAGTAATGTTAATGGAGTTGATTGGACTATAAAAAACGTTTCCGTTTGCCTTTTCGTTGGTATAACTATTTACATAATTTAAACCCGCCGAAACTTTCACCCAATTGGCTAAACGCTGATCTACTCGCAGTTTCAAACCATAACGAGTGAAATCAGTTCCTTTTATAATACCTTCATTCTTCAGATATGAAGCCGAAGCATAATATTGGGTTTTGTCTGTACCTCCCGAAACTGAAATACTATTATCATTGCCATAACCCGTGCGAAAAATTTGGTCTTGATAATCGTAACGAGTAACATCAACCAAGCCCGAAGCCAATCTATTAATTCCCCCATTGCGGTCAATTCCGATAGTCTCTAAACCAGTTGGTACAGCCGCTTGAATAGTATTTAAACGCAAAACATTTGAACCAAACTGCTTTCCGTAAGTGCTAATAGCTACTTTTTTGCGTAATTCATTGATACTAAAACTACTGGTAAAACTGACTTTAACGGCTCCCGATTTACCTTTCTTAGTGGTAATATTTACAACTCCATTAGAAGCCCGAGAACCATAAATAGCTGATGCTGCCGCACCATTCAATACGCTCAAACTTTCAATATCATTCGGATTAATATCTGCCAAACGGTTTTGTCCAGGATTAGTTTCGCCAATATCATTGGCATTTGCCAATTGCGAAACATTGTCTGAGGCATTACTAACTACCACACCGTCAATTACATAAAGTGGGTCTGAATTACCAATTAATGATTTGATACCTCGTAAACGAATGGTAATTCCACCCGCTGGGTCACCCGAATTTTGGGTAATTTGAGCACCTGGGATTTTTCCTTGCAAAGCCGAAGCTAAATTGGAAGAACCTGTATTTTGTAACTGCTTAGAAGAAACTGCTCCAAAAGAATGTCCTAATTCTCGGCTACTCGTTTTTACGGTTGAGCCAATGACTACTACTTCATCCAAACTCATTCCATCTTCAACCATTGCCATATTTAAAGATAAATCATTAGAAGACCCTAACGTGATTTTCTTTAAAATACTGGCAAAACCAACAGAACGAAATTCTAAATCATAAGTCCCCGATTTTACTTGGGCATTTAAACTGTACTCGCCCGAGGCATTTGCCCCCGTTCCAAAAGCAGTGCCTTTTAGTATTACTGTTGCTCCAATCATAGGTTGCCCATTGGAGTCTACAATTTTTCCTTTAATGGTATAACTTTGTGCTAATGCCGTAAACGACATGAACAAGACACTTAGTGTTACCAATAAAAATGTGGATAGTTTTTTCATCATGGTATCTCAATATGGTTAAATGTTGTATTGCCTATTTATGCCAACTTTGACAAAGCTATTTACCTCAAAACAAGCATATTCACGCAATTTTTTAACAAAAATAACAAAGAATTTGATATTGTATCTATAAAATTGTCTAAATTTATCACAAAATTTTAATATTACTGAGTACAACTACTTAATTTATAAATCAAAACACGCATAAACACGCAATGATTATTATTGAAAATAGAATCATGCTCAAAAAAGAGCGTCAAGCATTAATCATAAAGCAGATTAATCTACATAACAAAGTGCTGTCGTCTGACCTTAGCACGGAATTAAATGTTTCAGAAGATACTATCAGGCGTGACCTCAATGAATTGGCTGTGGAAAATAAGATTGTGAAAGTTCACGGAGGAGCTTTGTCGAAATCCTATAATTTCACGGCTACCCAAGCAGAAACTTATGCTTTTGATGAAAAAAATATCATTGCTCAAAAAACGATTTCACTCATTAAAGACGGCATGACTATTTTATGCAGTGGCGGTACAACGATTCGGACAATTGCCAATCAATTGCCTGACAATCTAAACGTTACATTTTTTACGGTAAGTCCTTTGATTTCTTTGGAATTGGTTGAACATCCCAACACGGAAGTAATTTTATTAGGTGGAAGGTTATCAAATTCCTCTAAAATTTGTGTAGGGGGAGAAGTAGTCTCTAAAATCAATGAAATCAAAGCTGATTTATGTATTTTGGGTATCAACGGTTTTGATTTAGAAGGAATCAGCGACTCTGACCATGAAGTGG
>JANPGQ010000711.1:0-3033 GCA_031423975.1 Cytophagales bacterium
GAATGATAGATTGAGCGAATGATAGAATATCGTACCGTAAAATAATAATCAATTTTCTAACTGTATTAATTCTATTATTTATTCTATCATTCGTTCATTCTATCATTAAATTTACATTCCCACCTTTGGCAAAACGGGTAAACTTTCGTTTCCGTCTTCGCTAACTGCCTCTACAGCAAAGAAATAATGGTCTTTTGAATAGGGTAATACGATGCCGTTTTTAGCGGTAAAAATCTTCTTTTGCCAAAACGGTTGATAAGTCTCACGCATCAACACGTAATAGCCTTTCACTTTTCCAGATTTGGGTGCTTGCCAAAACAAAGTAGTTGAATTTGTCAAGGTTTTGGTGTCAATCGTCAAGTTCTGAACCGTTGAAGGAGCTTTGGCTAAATTGGATAAAGTTGCCAAATTCATAGCGGTATTTTTTCGAAGATACTCAAAATCCATAAACTCTGGCAAATCACCATAACGAATCCCTTTTTCAGTACGAATATCTTGATGTTGATGTTCATAATTTTCGTTCATTTCCGTGATTCTGACCGCTGGGAAGCCTTTCTGCACGAATGGCGTATGGTCGCCCCCACGTAAGAAACGATCATTTCGATACACCATCACTACTTCCAAATTATCCACATATCTTTCGCCAACTTCTTTGGTATAGCGTGCCAAAGTACGAGCTTTCCCATCATTTTCTTGTCCAAAATTACGGATACTTGATGCCTTTTTATCCAATTCAAAGAAAGGTAAACCTTCGCTGAAAATTCGGATTCGAGTATTGTCGATGATATTAGTTTCGTTGGAATTATTTGAACCCATAATGTCATTATTCAAGATTCCTTCAATGTTCCATTTTTCTTCAAATGCCTGATTAGCAAGGTGTTCCGCCCCTAAAAGCCCTTGTTCTTCACCGCTGACTACCAAGAAAATGACGGTTGCAGGAAATTTCGCTTTTGCCATAACCCTCGCCAATTCAATCACCGCTGCCGTTCCCGAACCATCATCATTTGCCCCAGGAGCATCATCGGTACGGTTCATCACGTTTGAGACACGGCTGTCGATGTGTCCCGAAACCAGAAAAATACGGTCGTCAGTCGGGTCAGAGCCTTTCAGGGTTGCCAGTACGTTGCCCATTTGTATGTCCGCATCTACCCGTTTGGCATCTTTGGATTGTGTCCATGAGTCAATTTTGGCGGTCATTCGTCCATCAGATTGTTTGGCAAATTCCTGAAAACGACTCAATACCCAAGCCCTTGCTGCCCCGATTCCCTTTTTGGGGTCGGTAGTGGTACTTAATGTACTTCGAGTACCAAATTTTACTAAATTTTGAATGTACGATTTTAGGCTATCCGAGTTTATTTCAGAAACCATACTTTCAATAATGGGGTCACGCTGAATGGTTTTTTGAGCGAATGTTTTGGAAAAAACAGAAGCAAAAATGAGTAATGAAATAGAAATTTTTTTCATGTTTTGTTGTTGGGTTTGTGATGAAGATAGAAATTACAAAATCTTTTGATTGTTGCCAAAATAAATGATTCTCCTATGATATATTTTTATCTTTTCATAGCAAAACTTACCTTTGTAAAAGCTTGATGTCTGTTTTTCTATTTTCGGGACTGCATTACCAATACTCGAATCCAAAATCCGAACATCGAATCCCGAACATCGAAAAACGAAAAGAAAATATGTCCCATCAGTCCCTCATCATAACCCAAAAATCTGCCAAAGATTTATCTAAACTTCAAAAGCAATTTAATGCTAATGTAAAGAAAATCAATGAATTAAAGCAACGCTTGGCAGACGATACCGAACAAATCAAGACCATCGTTACTCGTATTCAAACGGAAGTTATACCCTTTGAAAAGAAACATAATCAGAAGATTGTGGAGTTGGTTTATGTATTTGACAAACACCATGAAGACGCTTTTTTCAAGAAAAAGGAGAAAGAAAAAATGGCTAATTTTATTCTAAATCATTGCAGCGATTTGATTCACGCAGGGTTTGATGAATTGAAAGCCGTGCATGACAAATATGCTGACGATTCTTTTGATGAAATGGATGCAGAATCGGATGATACCGCTTCTGAGATGTTGAAAGATATGATGAAAAATATGTTTGGTATTGAGGTGGATGACGATGTGGACGTAAACGACCCGCATAAATTACAAGAATATATGGCTCAGAAAATGGACGAAAAAGCAGAAGAAGCCAAAGAAGCCGCCGAAGCCCGCAAAGCCAGTAAAAAAAAGACTGATAAACAACTTGAAAAGGAAGCCAAACTCAAAGAAGAAGCCAAAAATATCAGCAAAGCCGCCCGTAGTATTTACACAGATTTAGTAAAGGCATTTCACCCCGACCGTGAGCGTGACGAAACCGAGAGGCTTCGTAAAACCGAAATCATGAAGCAAGTAACACAGGCGTATGAACAGGATGATTTATTTGAACTATTGCGTTTGAAAATTGAACTACAAGGCTCTGATATTGAATCACTTACGATGGCAGACGAGCAATTGAAGTATTACAACAAAATCTTGAAAGAGCAAGTAAATGAATTGGAAAATAACCTTTGGCAATTGAGAATGGGAGCATCTGGACCGATGGGAATGATGGGCGGTGGAATGGATTTATTTCAAAAATTTGGCGGTGATGCCAAGCAAATGAAGGCTAAATTTACCCGAGAAATCAATCGAATGAAAAAAGGAATCCAAGCCTTGGAAACTGAGATTATGAGCCTAACACCCAAAGAAAATATGCGAAGATATTTGAAAAATTATGAAATAGAAGAAGATTTTGATGACATGGATTTTATGAATTTTCTCCCTCCGAGTTTTTTTAGGTAAAAAAAATAGAAGGAAATCGTCCTTTTGAAGGATGATTTCCTTAAAATTATTAAAACTACACCACCTCCAAAACCTCCTCATTCTTAACTGCTCCACCTTGCACTTTCAAATCTCTGGACATATAACTGTACACCGCTGGAATGATGTAAAGTGTTAAGGATGTGGCAAATAACATGCCTCCCACCACGGCAATTCC
>JANPGQ010000712.1:0-1612 GCA_031423975.1 Cytophagales bacterium
GAATAGATATTAGTAATAGTTTTTTCATGATTTTAATTAATTATAAATTACTTTTCCCCATTTTACCCCTTCACACCAACCGCATCTCGAAAGCCACCAAAGCGGAGGTAAGAATTTCGGAATCAAATAATCAGATTTTGATTGAAGTATCCGACAATGGAATTGGTTTTGATCCCAACCAAGCCACCGAAGGTAATGGCTTGCACAATTTTGAACAAAGAGCCGAAGACAACGAAATGAAGTTGAATATTGACTCGATGCAAGGCAAAGGGACGAAAATAATGTTAGGAATCCCTCTTTTTTGAGTTTCAAGTTTTGAGTGCGGAGTTAGTCTAAGTTGTAATTATTCAGTTCTTGCAACTCAAAACTCCACATTCTTTTTTCTCCCCAATATTGGGGATTTTTTCAATAAAGTTTATCACATAGCTTTGTAACAAATATTTTATAAAGGTGATATTTGAACGATTATATGAGGAAATATATAGTTAGAGAAGAATTTTATTTTTTTCAGACTGATTAAAACTTTGTACTCTTTTCTCTCTCATCTATTCTCAAAAAAAGGCTATGATTCGGGTTGTGCTATTTGAAGATAATAAAAACTTTCGGGAGAGCTTGTCGATGTTTTTGGCGAGTACCGAAGGAATATGGTTGGCGGGAGCATTTTCGGACGCACGAAATGCACTTTGGGCAATGAAAACCCATCATCCCGACGTGGTACTAATGGATATTCAGATGCCCCATATTACGGGCATTGAGGCAATGTTGGACATCAAAAAACTCTATCCTAACGTAAAAGTGTTGATTCAGACGGTTTATGAGGACGAAGACCACATTTTCAAAGCTATTTGTGCGGGGGCGAATGGCTACGTGATTAAGAATCCTGACCCAGAAGTATATGTACAAGCAATACAGGAAGTACAAGCGGGTGGCTCGCATCTATCACCCAATATTGCGGCAAAAGTGTTAGCAATGTTTCAGAGCCAATTTGTGCAATCTCAGCCAACTTATATAGAACTGACCCAACGAGAAAAACAAGTATTAGGCTGTATGGTAAAAGGCATGAGCTATAAAATGATAGCCGATTCCTGCGACATCAAGTTTAGCACCGTACACTCACACATCAAGAATATTTACGAAAAACTCCACGTCAATTCTGCTCCCGAGGCTGTTGTTAAGGCTTTAGAGATGCGGTTGGTGTGAAGGGGTAAAATGGGGAAAAGTAATTTATAATTAATTAAAATCATGAAAAAACTATTACTAATATCTATTCTGTTATTTAATTTAACAAGCTCATTTTCTCAAAGAATAGTTATTTCTGGTTTCAGACCATTTCCCCAATTAAGAAGTGAATGGTGCTGGGCTGCTTGTGCACAAATGATTCAGAACTATAATGAGTCTTACAAGATTAGTACTTCAAAAAGTCAGTGTGAAATTGTACAAAATTTTACACCATATTTAGTAAGTGCTGGCGAAATAGGAAATATTAGTTACAATTGCTGTGACAAAAAAAGCTTCTGTATTAAAAATAAAGATATTACACTTGGAAATTTTACAATTGATTTTAACGATTTTCATTCACTTTTTCTTTCTTTGGGATATACCTACAAAGAAC
>JANPGQ010000713.1:0-7212 GCA_031423975.1 Cytophagales bacterium
GCAAGAATTATGATTCACCAGCCTTCGGGTGGAGCTCAGGGGCAGTCTCGTGATATTGAAATTACGGCTCGTGAAATCGTGAAAATTCGTCAGGAATTGTACGAAATTTTGGCAAAACATTCAGGAAAATCATTCGAGGAAATCGAAAAAGATTCTGACCGTGACCACTGGATGCGTGCCGAAGAAGCGAAAGAATATGGCTTGATTGATGAGGTTTTGCAGAGAATGTAGATTTAGTTATTGGTAATTGGTTATTAGTTACCAGAAAAAGCAAAAAAATGCTTATCTCTTTCCTGTAAAGAGGTAAGCATTTTTCATTTAAAATTCAGTAATTTTGCATAATAATTTATTTGAAATTGATAGCCGAACGCCGATAGCCGAAAGCTAATTAAAATATGAAACAACAACAACCTCATTGCGTCCTGTGTGGGCGTTCTCAGCGTGAAGTGCCTCTTTTGATGGAGGGAATGGACGGGCATATATGTAGTGATTGCGTCTCACAAGCCTATCAAGTTGTGCAATCTGAGTTACATTCGGAAGAGCATAAAAGAAAGAAAGCTCCTAAATTTCAAGTGATTAAACCTATCGAAATGAAGGCGTATATTGATCAATACGTGATTGGGCAAGACGAAGCCAAACGTCATTTGTGCGTTGCGGTATATAATCATTACAAAAGATTGATGCAACCCAAAGTGAAAGATGATGATGTGCAGATTGAGAAATCGAATATCATTATGGTTGGCGAAACTGGAACGGGTAAAACCTACATGGCAAGAACCATTGCCAAGATGCTCCAAGTGCCGTTTTGCATTGCCGATGCTACTGTGATTACGGAAGCGGGTTATGTGGGCGAAGACGTAGAAAGTATCTTGACTCGTTTGCTCCAATCGGCTGATTATGATGTGGCTAAGGCAGAAATGGGGATTGTTTTTATTGATGAAATTGATAAAATTGCTCGTAAATCTGACAATCCATCCATTACCCGTGACGTGTCTGGCGAGGGCGTGCAACAGGCTTTATTGAAACTCTTGGAAGGTTCGGTAGTGAACTGTCCGCCACAAGGAGGACGCAAGCACCCCGACCAAAAGATGATTCCGATTAATACGGAAAACATCCTTTTTATCTGTGGAGGAGCATTTGACGGAATTCAACGACACGTAGCTAAACGATTGAATACCAAGCCAATAGGTTTTAGTTCGGACGATAAATTCTTTGAAGAATTTGATGATAATCAGTTGATGAAATACGTTACATCGCCCGATTTGAAATCGTATGGTTTGATTCCAGAATTATTGGGTCGTTTGCCAGTTGTTACGTTTTTGAATCCATTGAATCGTGATACTTTATTGACGATTTTGACCGACCCCAAAAATGCTATCACCAAGCAATATCGTAAGTTATTCAAGATGGAAAGCATTGATTTATCCTTTGAAAAAGCCGCTTTGGAATACATCGTTGACCAAGCGATGGAATATAAATTGGGAGCAAGAGGTTTGCGTTCAATCTGTGAAGCTATCATCACCGATGCCATGTTTGAATTGCCTTCACAAACGGAAATTAAGGAATTGAAAATCACCCTGCCTTATGCCCGTGAAAAGTTTGAAAGAACAGCTTTTCATGTGATGAAAAAAGCGGCGTAGTTTCGATGGTTGTTTTTCGTTGTTCGATGTTCGGTTTTCAAAAAGAGCCTGTAAAACATATTTACAGGCTCTTTTTGTGCAATTTGATTAAACGTTTTCCGTTTTAACTATCAATTATTCATTATTGATTCGGGCGGCGAACCGCATTAACTATTTTCCCATGAAATCAACTAAGCTACTTATTTTCATTTTTACAATTTTTGTAATCAGCGAATCTTGTACTTCACACAAAGGTTATTTTTCGGTAAATCTTCATAATCAGGTTGTTAAGCATAAATTAGAAGTAAAACCGCAACCCGTTTTAGTAGAAATAACGCCTATAATTCCAGAAGAAATCCTTGTAGTTGAACCAGTCTTGACGGCTTCAAATGCTGAAATTGTGGCTTTGGAAAATGCCGTAAAAGGGACTAAATACGAAGAAAAAATAAAGACAGCATTGCGTAATGTGGAACAGCCAAATTCTGAAATCAAGACTAATGAGAAGGTTGTGAAAATGAATTTTGTTCAGAAAATTATTGTGAAGAAAATTCAGAAAAAGATGGCTAAAAACAACAACTTTTCGGGTTTTAATGACTGGAATTCATTCTTGAAAATTGGTGCAATTTTATTGGGTATTGGTATCGTTTTAGCGATATTTGGTTTGGGTGCTATCGGTGGGCTTGCCGCTTTGATAGGTTTGATTTTTGCCATTTTGGGCTTGCTTCAACAAGTGTAAAAAAACCGTTCTTCATATTTTCGTTGGTCGATTCAATTATTTTTCTCAATTTCGATAATACAAATTATTAATCCATTTTTGTCATGTTGAACGGAGTGAAACATCTGGCTATTAGTTTTAATTCAGATATTTCACTCCGTTCAACATGACAGTACCGCATATTAATTCGCCCAAAATGAGTTTTTTCGATAAAATAAAATCCATATTTCGTAAGAAAAGTGTTGCTGAAAACACGAATCAAGCTGATAATGAAATTGACCTCGTAAGCTCCGAGGAAGTTTTTCATGACTTAACAGCTACATTCGTCGAGCCATCTTATGCCCGCCCTAATGAGCCAGATTGGTTAATTAATGAGGATATTCTCAGAGATGAAGGCGTAATTTTTGGCTTGTCTGGTTCAAATCCTGATGAAAAAATCTCCATAATTAAGCATTATTTCGCCCAACAAACAGCTGAAACTGACCGTATTATTGAGCAAAAAGAAGAGAAGATCGGCGAATTGAATTATTGGGTAAATGAAAAAGAAAGTGCCGTTAAGGAATTAGAACAAAAGATTCAAGACCTTAAAAATCAGGAATTTACCGAACAACATCACTTGCCCAGGACGGTTGTGGGCTTGCTTTTGGCTTGTGGAATTGCCGTTGGAAATTACTTCCTAATCGAAGAATCTTTGCGGGGGCAATTTGAACAAAGTAAGTTGATTGCGGCAGGGGTTTTTATGGCGGGAATGTTCAGCCTATTCGGTAGAATTTCATTTTTGCACGATGAAGCGAAAGAAAGCAACTGGAAAAGGCTTTTGGAAGAAGTAGGAATGCCTTTGGCTTCGGCGTTCTTTGTGTTTGCTCAGATTTACGCTACGCAAACACCCATGAAATCTTGGGCTTTGTTTGGGTTTATTTTCTTTTTGTTTATGTTTTCGGGAAAATTATTATTGGGAAATCTGACCATTTTGAAAGATGATTTAACTATTTTTCAGAAAAGAAATCAACTTCAAAAAGACAAAATCAAGAAGGTGGCAGATTGGGAAGCGGAGATAGAAAAACACAAAACCGAAATTGAAAAACATCGCCAAGAAAAACAAGATGTTTTGCCCGAATTGACAAAATTAAGCACTCAAAATTCTAAAATAAAAGCCCAAAGAGATATGCTGGTAAAGGTTTTTGAAAGTGAATATCATTTGGCAAGTCAGTATCGTAATCGTTTAAGTAGTAAGCAGATGAAGGGGATTTTGGGTGGAGAGGAGGTTTAGAAATTGCTATTAAATGATCTTTTTTAGTATCTATATTAATAACTACAATTAGATTTTGCAAACCTTTAAATTATGATTTCTATGAAAAAATACACTGTTACTATTTTTGCCACATTAGGAACATTAGCTTTGATTTATGTTATTGTAGGAGCTATAAATTATTTTACGCTTATGAATACGCTGGCAAAACCATTGGTAACACAAGGTAATTTCCCTGAAGGTGGTGGCATAAAAACTGAGGTTCTCGAAAAAAATGTAATCGCAATAAAACTCCTTGGCAATCACGAGTTTACCTATAAAACGATGAATTCAGAAGAGTAAAAGTCGTTACCCATTGATTATCAGGTATTTAGTAAAGAAATTAGTCCAATAATAAAACAGATTGGAAAAAAGAATGCTGTAATAATATTACTTACAGGCAAGGTAAAAAGATACAAAGACATCGTGGATATGCTTGATTTATTCACCCAAAATGACATAAAAAAATATTCGATTTTAAAAGACGATACCGCTCTCATAAAATGAACGAAAATACCCCTCCCACACATACCGAAAACTACGATTTTCAACATGGCTATCACAGCGGTTTAGAATCGGTGGATAAAAATACTTACGAAGGCTATTTGTCTTCACAAGTCAATTTTGAATGGCTTAGTCGGCAATTAGTAGAAAAACGTCAGGAACTTGCTGATTTGGACAAAGTGATTGACCACGTGAAAGTGCGTTTCAAAGAGGCTTATGATGCCCTTCAAGACCGTATTTTGAAAGTAAGTTTGGCAGGAAAAAATAAAGACCGAACTGAAAGTCAATTAACTGAAAATCAAGATAATATCAATATTTTTTCGGCAAAAAGAAATTCGGTTGCTCATAAATATTCTCTTTTTGCAGGAATAATTTATCTGTTGGCTGGTATATCATTTGTAGCGGGCGATTTGATTATTTCGCACGAAATTGTGGCTTATGCCCTCAATATTCGCAATAATTTTGAGGCTTGGGCTTTTGCCGTGGGTTTGGCGATGGTTTCGGTATTATTGAAACCTGCCTACGAGCGATTGATTGAAGCACCTTATACCGAAGAATCCTCTGTACGGAGCAAGCGTGTATATGCGTGGTTCAAGGGTGTTACGGTGGTGTTTGCGGTGGCGACTTTGTTCATCTTGGGTTGGTTCAGATACGAAGCCTTCAAGACTGATAAGATGAAAGAAGGAGTAAATAAAACCATTAAACAGCTTCAAAATCAAGCCTTTGACCCATTGAATCCAACGGCTGCACCTTCGCCCGAATTGACCCAGCAGATTGATGCAAAATTGAAATTATTTGATGTTTTGAACGAAAAATTAGTCAATAGTCCTTGGGCATTGGCATCGTTTGTGTTATCGGGAATTTTGTTTGCTTTGGCGGGTGCTATTTGTTTAGGAATTGCCTTCCCAGTCTTGCAATGTTACTGGCAAAGATGGTTGCAAATTGACCCTAAATTGAAGCGATTACGCAAAGAACAAAAACGTTTAGTAGTTGATTTACAGGCGTTTGAAGTAGAATTGTCAGAGCAAATTGTTCAAAAAAATATTCTTGAAAATGACCTTAAATTATTGCCCAATTTAGAATCTTTACAAAATCAAAAGCAAAATCTGCAAGAAGAAATAAAGGGCATTGAAAACGAAACTCGTTTGGCAGAAACCGATGCCAGAATTGGAGCATATAGCGATGGCTTTGGCAAAGGCTCAATGGTAAGAGATGTGATTAATGATGATGAAGTAAACCAATTTGTGAGAGATAACTACTTTGATACCAGTACGTTGGCAAGTAAAGTAAAGGCTTCGTCAGGTGGAAGTGCCATGTTCTCCAAACGCCCAAATCTGCGTCCACATCAGCAATTGAGGAAATTGATTTCGGAAGATTTTTCGGATGGGGAATAGATAAAAAAAGCGGCTCGTTCCTGATTGGAGCGAGCCACTTTTTTGATGATGTTTCAAGTAGATTTCACCAATCGCTAATGTCTTTCTGTATCAAATGTATAAACTTGAAAATGAGTAGGTGAAGGAGACTGTTAATTTTTGAGAAAGGTTTTTGATTTCAATTATTAAAATAAATTTGGACATTTGACGCAAAATTGCGACCTTTGGTGCGAAATAAACTTTATCAAATAAATAATCAAAGAGTATGGCACAAAAATTAAACTTAAATGAAAGTCAAGGAATTATTAACATTATTGCATGATGATGGTTGGCTGGATAAAACGCAAAAAGGGAGTCATTTGCAGCTTGTTCACGAAACTAAAGAAGGAAAAGTAACAGTACCAATTCATAGTGGTGATATTCCCAAGGGGACACTAAATAGTATTTTAAAACAAGCTGGGTTAAAATAAAGTACTTTTATAAGATTTATAAAATAATGGACAACTCCAATATGGGGTAATATAAACTCTCTTTAGTGAGAGATAGCTTAGAAATAAGTTTATAATAAAATTTGGAAAATATAAATTTAATTATCGAAAATGCCAAAGACGGATTAGTATGGGGTCGTGTAACGTATGATGATAATTTATTAGTAGAAAGTGCTCAAAATGCCGAAGAACTTCAAGTAAAAATGAAAACTTTACTTGTTGATTTTCATGATTTAGAGCTTAATACTATCAACTTTGATATTAGCTATGATTTAAGTGCATTTTTTGAAAATTTTGGGTATCTGAAAATATCAGAAATTGCCAAATATGCGGGTCTTAATGCAAGCTTAGTAAGGCATTATGTAGCAGGGAGTAAAACAGCCAGTAAAGCACAAGTAATGAAATTACAACAAGCTATTCATAGAGTAGGAAATGAATTAGTACAAGTTACTTTTGCATAGAATAAAAAAGCCACTTATCTAAGTGGCTTTTTTATTGCGTTTGGATAAATTATTCTATCAATACGCCTTAGCAAAAATAACCCTCTTCATAGAAGGATTTCCTGTCAAAATACAATTCCCTTCTTCCTCAACCGCATCCAACGTAATGCAACGAATGGTAGCTTTGGTCAGTTCTTTGATTTTTTCTTCGGTTTCGGGCGTGCCGTCCCAATGGGCTGAGATGAAGCCTAATTCTTCACTTTCGATTACCTTCATAAATTCGTCCCATGTATCCACTTTGAAAGTATGGTTTGCTCTGAAATCTATGGCTCTTTGGTAGATATTTGTTTGGATGTCTTCCAACAGATTTGTTACCGTATCTATCACAGAATCAATTGGATAAGTGGCTTTTACCTTCGTGTCTCTTCTCGCAATTTCAACCGTTCCGTTGGCTAAATCTCTTGCTCCAATTGCCAAACGCACAGGTACGCCTTTCAATTCGTATTGAGCAAATTTAAAACCAGGCGATTGCTTATCTGAAACATCAAATTTAACCGAAACTCCCCTCTTTTTTAATTCCTTCACAATCGGATTGATGACTTCCGAAATTTGGTCTAATTGTTCTTCTCCTTTAAAAATAGGCACAATTACAACCTGAATTGGGGCTAATTTTGGAGGTAAAATCAAACCTTCATCATCTGAATGAGCCATGATTAATGCTCCCATCAAACGGGTTGAAACGCCCCAAGATGTTCCCCAAACGTAGTCTTGTTTGTTTTCTTTGG
>JANPGQ010000714.1:0-13264 GCA_031423975.1 Cytophagales bacterium
GGCAAATCAAATGGTGCTCGATTTGTCTCTGCAAATGAACAGATTAGAAAAATCAAAAACGCTAGTGGTTGTAAAAATACATTCCAGTAACCCATTGATTGCTGCTCTACAATTTTGCCCAATGACATGGTTCCTGACAGCATTACAATGGAAATTAGTGACAATCCCATAGCGATTTCATAGCTGATCATTTGCGAGCTGGCTCTTATCGCGCCCAAAAGCGAGTATTTATTATTCGAAGCCCAACCGCCGATCATTATCCCATACACGCCAATGGAAACTACTCCGAAAACATAGAGAACACCAATATTGATATCGGTAATTTGCAAAGCCATTCCGTTCACAGGACTTGCCCACGGTACTACAACTGCGGTCATTAAAGCAGTGGTCATCGCAATACTTGGACCCAATACAAACAGGAATTTATTGGAAGAAGCGGGAATAAAATCCTCCTTCATGAACATCTTCACGGCATCGGCAAGCGGTTGCAAAATTCCGAAGGGGCCTGCACGGTCGGGACCCACACGGTCTTGCATAAAGGCTGCAATGATACGCTCAAAATAAGTTGAATAAGCCGCAATGCCCAGCGTAATAGCAAAAATTGCTACAATGTAAACGGCTTTTGCGATAAATAAGGTTGATGTAATTTCCATATCTTTAGGGGTTAGGGATTAGTATTTAAGGGTTAGTTTTGTTTACCAAATCCAAAATCCTAATTCCCAAATCCGCAATTAATTTAACTGTTTCTGTGGCTCTAAAAACGACCTATCTCTATCATCGTTTATTTGTTTGTATTCTTTTGCCGCTTGTTTTAGTGGGAATGCAGGCATAATAGTGCTTGCTCCGTATTTATTGGCTGAAATTACTGAGTTACGAGCAATCAAAGTTGGACCATCAATTGTCCAATCAGAAGTCTTTTTACGCTCGAAACGACAAGTATTACAGATAAATTCTTTTACTTCGCCCCATTCATTTTTACGAGCTGTTACTCTGATAACTTCATCGCCTCTGTACCAAAGGGTTACTTTCCCCGAACATTTACCACAGTCGCAGTGCGCATCTTCTGGTTTTGAAAACCAAACACGACTTTTGAAACGATAGGTTTTATCAGTCAAAGCTCCCACTGGGCAAACATCAATGATATTTCCAGAGAAATCATTATCAATTGCTTTTTCGATGTAGGTACTGATTTCAGCATGGTCGCCACGATTCATCACTCCGTGTACACGTCCGTCCGTAATTTGGTCAGCCGTGAAAACACAACGATAACACAAAATACAACGATTCATGTTGAGTTTGATGTGTGGACCTAAATCCACAGGGTCAAAAGTATTGCGTTCTTCAACAGTACGAGTTTTTGAAACACCGTGTTCAAAGGCAAAATCTTGTAAATGACATTCACCAGCTTGGTCGCAAACTGGGCAATCAAGTGGATGATTCAATAACAAAAATTCAACAATTCCCTTACGAGTTTCCAATACTTGTTCGCTGATGGTATTTTCCACAACCATCCCTTCCTGCACCTGTGTCATGCACGAAGGCACGAGTTTAGGCATGGGGCGTGGGTCTTTTTCTGAACCAGCAGTTACTTTCACCAAACAACCACGACATTTACCGCCCGAAGCCTTTAAAGGTTCGTAGTAACACATCGCAGGTGGAGCAATATGTGGCCCAATTTGACGAGCCGCATTCATGATTGTAGTCCCTGGTTCTACGTCAATCGTAATATTATCTATTGTAACTTTCATCTATTAATTTGAAACGGGTTCGCACGTCCGATTTAATCTTCTTCGTAATTCAAAATAAGCAATAATGCCTCTTTTTTGATAGCATCAATATCTATCATTTCTCCTAAGACTTTTTTATTAAATGCTCCTTCAAATGCTTCTCTTGCCGCATCTTTAAGAGCTGCATTAAAACTTTCTTCGATAGCATCTTCTAATTCTTGTGGTTTCAGATAAGACCCACCTGAACTTCGTCTTTTATTAGAGTTATTAATTCCTCTTAACGCAAAATCGATTGACCTATTCCAAGAGTTTGTAGTTCTCTTTTCTGCACTTTGCTTTATTAAATGAACTAATAAAACGTGCATAAAACTTATCACTTTAACAATTTTATCGTCTTTTGCCATTTCGTCCATTTCGTCAATTAGGGCGAGTGCGGCTGTGTAGTCGTGTTCCTCGACCATCTTACGAAGTGCCTCTAATTCTTCCATTTTCTCTTTATTAAAATGTTGATTTATACAAATAAAATCTACAAATTATAACGACCAACTCGCTCCTTCACGCATGAAAACTGCTCCTTTTTGGGTTGCTTTTTCTGGGTGATTAATGTGCCATTCAAATTCATCACGGAAATGACGAATTGCAGCGGCAACGGGCCAAGCAGCGGCATCGCCCAATGGACAAATGGTATTTCCTTCTATTTTCTTGGCAACGTCCACCAACAAATCTATATCTTCTTGACGACCATTTCCGTGTTCGATCCTGTATAAAACTTTATCCATCCAACCCGTTCCTTCACGACATGGCGAGCATTGTCCGCAGGATTCATGGTGATAGAAACGTCCGAAAGTCAATGTATTATGAACAATGCATGTAGTTTCGTCCATCACTACAAATCCTCCTGAACCCAACATTGTTCCCGTGGCAAAACCACCGTCTGAAAGTGATTCGTAAGTCATCAAACGGTTTTCACCATTGGTGGTTTTTAAGATTAATTCGGCTGGTAAAATGGGCACTGATGAACCTCCCGCCACAACGGCTTTCAATTTGTGTCCGTCCCGAATTCCACCGCACCATTCATCGGCATAAATAAAGTCTTCAACCGTTACACCCAACGGAATTTCATAAACCCCAGGCTTACGAATATGCCCCGATGCTGAAATCAACTTTGTACCCGTTGAACGACCAATACCAATTTTAGCATACTCATCTCCACCATTATTAACAATCCAACCCGTTGCAGCAATTGACTCTACGTTATTCACTACCGTCGGACATTGCCACAACCCTTTTACGGCTGGGAATGGTGGTTTATTCCGTGGATTACCACGCTTTCCTTCCAAAGATTCTAACAAGGCAGTTTCTTCTCCGCAAATATAAGCACCTCCGCCCGCTTGCACGTAAAGGTCGAGGTCATAACCAGAACCCAAGATATTTTTGCCGAGAAGTCCTTTATCATAACATTCCTGAATGGCTTTTTCGAGAATATTAATCACATACATCAACTCTCCACGCACGTAGATGTATGAGGTATTTGCACCCAAAGCGTAAGATGACACAATCATTCCCTCAATCAAAGTATGAGGCGACTTCATCATCAAATAGTGGTCTTTGAAAGTACCAGGTTCAGATTCGTCGGCATTACATACCAAATAACGAGGAACGCCCTCTGGTTTCGCCAAAAATGACCATTTCATTCCCATCGGGAAGCCTGCTCCACCCCGCCCACGAAGTCCAGATTTTTTCACTTCCTCTGTTACTTCATCGGGAGTCATTTTCTTCAAGGCTTTCTCAACGGCGGCATATCCACCATTTTTTCTAAAAACGTCAATCGTTTCAATGCCTTGTACGTCAATATGTTCGGTTAATATTTTCATTTTTTGCTCAAAATTATTTTTTTATTCTACCCAATCTTTCCCTCCTGTTACAACATTCTCACCTGAGCGATTGTTGGGGTCTTGATAAATGGCTACTCCGTTGTGATACGAAGTTTCAGAACTTTCTCTTTCAGTTTCGTAACGATGTTTGGGTTGTGCCTCTACGGTTGAATAGTGGCAAACAAACGATTTACGAGTCATTTCGGGGTTATTAATCAGGCTTCCACCGTGTGCTAATCCTCCGTGCCAAATCAAAATATCTCCTTTTTTAATTAGCAAAACCTTTTTCTCAATACCCAACTCCTTGCACTTTTTGTCTAAATATTCTGAAAATTGAATTGGGTTAAACAACGATAGTTTACCTTTTGACAAAATCCCTGTTCTTCCAAAATTAAACTTCGGCATTTTGTGTGAACCTGGATAATAAAACAAAGGTCCAGAATCAGCATGAACATCTTCACAAGGAATCCAAGCGGCTGCCAAATGACTTGGAATATTGGACGTTACCCAAGGAAAATCTTGATGCGTTGGTTGCTGGCTACTATATTTAAACACCAAACTCTGAAATGCAGTCAATTCGGGAGCTAAGGCAGCTTTCAAAAACGTAACAATATGACGATGAGTCATTATCCTTTTTGCTCCAACAGAAGTATTATGGTAATCATTAATTCTTGATTTTACTGTATGCAATAATTCTTTGGGAACGTCTTTCATCGGTAAAGCCTTTGAATCATTAAAACCATGCACCAAGGCTGTTACGGTATGTTTTTCGTGATTTTCAATGGTATCTTCTACTTCATCCCAAAAATTATCTAACCAATGTTTGGGCAAAACATTTTCTAAAACTACATACCCATTTTCACGCCAAAATTCAAGTTTTTCCCGTAAATTATAGGGTGTATCAACTGGAATTTCAACATTTTTCAAGACCTCATCTAAGGGTACATTTTTATCTACCAATGGTAAAGAATCATAATCAAATTCAAGCGTTGGCTTGTCTGAAAAATTATGTTTCAAGAGATAATAAGGTCTTCTGAGTTTATCTTTTATAAAGTTCACCATATTAATTATGGGTTAAATTATTTCACAAAATCATTCAAATCGTATTTCATTTCGATAATTCTTCAATAATCTCATCTACTTTCTGATTCGTCAAATTCATGTAATATTTTTCACGAATTTGGAAAACCGGTCCCCAACCACAAGCGGCTAAACATTCTACTTCTTTAATGGTAAATTTACCATCAGCCGTAGTTTCACCCGTTTGGATTCCTAATTTTTCTTTTAAATGGTCATAAACTTCCACGCCTCCCATTAAGCAACAGGGTCCAGTACGGCAGTATTCGATTACATGATCGCCAACGGGTTCGAGGTGAAACATGGTATAGAACGAAGCCACTTCATAAACCTCTACGGGGGCAAGGTTCAAAAGACCCGCCACATAATCCATCACTTCGGGCGAACACCATTTCCATTCGGCTTGAGCTAAATGGAGAACTGGCAACAAAGCAGATTTCTGTTTTCCTTCTGGATAACGCTTGATAATTTTATGTACTTGTTCCAAAGTGGAAGCTGGAAACTGTATAGTTTGCGTATTAGTCATTTCGTGATTTAGGATTGTGGAGTTTTGATTGTAAAATTAATCTCTACTCTCCTCTAAATAGTCCAAAATTATATAAACTTGAACTGTCAATTATTCTTATTTACTTATATTATATGCTCTATTAAGCGTCTAATTCCCCAGCAATTACATTCATCGAAGACATCGTAATGATGGCATCTGAAAGGGTTGAGCCTTTAATCATTTCGGGAAAAGCTTGATAATAAATATATCCTGGACGACGGAATTTCAAACGATAAGGAGTCCGTCCACCATCTGATACTAAATAAAAACCTAACTCTCCATTTCCACCTTCAACTGAACTATAAACTTCTCCAACTGGTGCATCAATTTCTCCCATTACAATTTTGAAATGATAAATTAAGGCTTCCATATTGTTGTAAACTTGTTGTTTATCAGGCAAATAATAATGTGGAGCATCGGCATGATAAGGTCCTTCGGGTAGGTTTTGAAGAGCTTGTTTGATGATGCTCAAACTTTGCCACATTTCCTCGCCACGTACCAAGAAACGGTCATAAGTATCACCTTTTGTTCCTACTGGGATTTCAAATTCAAAATCTTCGTAAGATGAATAAGGATTCATGGCTCTTACATCGTAATCAATACCCGTTGCTCTCAAATTTGGTCCTGTGAAACCATAATTTAAAGCTCTTTCTGCCGAAATTGCTCCAACGTCAATAGTTCTATCCATAAAGATTCTATTGCGTTTTACCAATCCTTCAAATTCTGATAAAGCCTTTGGGAAACCGTCTAATAAAACGTTGATTTTGCGGATTGCTTCTTTCGATAAATCACGCTCCATTCCTCCAAAACGTCCCATATTGGTTGTCAGTCTGGCTCCGCACATTTCTTCGTAAATCTCGTAGATATGCTCTCTCCACTCATAAACATAGAAATATCCAGTTAATGCACCTGTATCAACGGCTAAGATTGAATTGCAAATGATATGGTCAGCAATACGAGCCAATTCCATCATGATTACTCTAATGTATTGGGCTCTTTTGGGTACTTCAATTCCTAATAGTTTCTCTACCGTTAAGTGCCATCCCATATTGTTGATGGGTGACGAACAGTAGTTCATACGGTCGGTGAGGGTAGTGATTTGATAAAACGGCCGACGCTCGGCAATTTTCTCAAAAGCACGGTGAATATAGCCAACGGTTTGTTCGGTATCTACGATAGTTTCACCGTCCATCGTCAAGATATTTTGGAAAATGCCGTGCGTAGCAGGGTGTGTCGGACCTAAATTAAGTGTTGAAAGGTCGTTAACGTATTTCTTATTTTCGTGTGCCTTTTCTAAACCCACATACGGGTTAGACACTAATGCTATTTCAGCCATATTATGCTTACTTCTTTTTATATATCTCTTTTCGGTTACCTATTTCTAAGACTAAAATCAATAACTCTCCGTCGTTTATTTCATAGATAATTCTATAATTACCACTCTTTATTCTGTAAGCATCATCTCTTCCTTCCAGTTTTTTACAGCCATTTGGTCTGGCATCCTCTGCCAATTTATCAATGGCATTAGATATTTTTGCTGATTCTTTTTCGGGTAATTTTGATAACGCTTTTAAAGCACTGCGCTTAATCCTGATAGAATACATAACCTATACTTTATTTGCCAATTTGAGTTCTTTTTTCGCATCCTCCCAACTGATGAATTCATTAGGTTCAGTCTTTGCGGCATCATAAGCCTTCAAGTCTTCCAAATCTTCGTAGGCTTCTATCAATTTTTTAAAGTCCTTCATACTAATAAGTACAGAAGTAGGTTCTCCTTTAGCATTTGTAAGATATTGAGTGGACATAACCTTAATTTACGTTTAAATGATTAATACAAGCCAAAATATCATCACGTTCAATAAATGAATAATCTTCTAATATTTCCTCAAAAGTCATTCCTAATGCTACTAATTCCAACATTTGAGTTACTGTAAAACGCATATTTCTAATGGTCGGTTTGCCTTTACAAACATCCTGATTTAACGTTATTCGTGAAATAATCGAATTATCCATAGTGTTTGTTTTATCGTCCAAAAAGGGCATCAATTTTATCCTCACGGGTGGCATCTTCCAAGGGATATTCTTTTCTCATTGGGTGATAATCCATATCATCAACATTCAGGATTCTTTCCAATTTGGGATGCCCTGAGAAGATAATACCGTAAAAATCAAAAGCTTCACGCTCCATCCAATTCGCACTTGCATACAAGCCCGTGAGGGTTGGTACGGTTGGGTTTTCTTTGGGAACATACAGTTTAATAATCAAGCGCACATTGTTTTCGAGGCTGTGCAAATGATAAATTACGCCAAATTCATGTCCTGCCACATCGGGGAAATGGATTCCTGCCATGTCAGTCAAAAACTGAAACTTGAATGTGGGATGTTGGTATAAATAGTGCATCAAGGGAATGATGGTTTCGGTGGTGGTGGTTACGTTTAATAAATCGTAATTTTCCATGATACCGTAAATCCGTTCTTCGCCAAATTGTGCGACTAAATCTTGTGCTATTTGTTCGTTGGTCATTGTATTACTCGATTCCGTAAGAAGCCAAAAGGGCTGTATATTCTGGTGATTCTCTTCTTCTTCTTTGTTCAGATTTAGCAATTTCTTGAATTTGCATAAATCCATCCAAAATTTGCTCTGGGCGTGGTGGGCATCCTGGCACATATACGTCCACAGGAATAACTCTATCAATACCTTGCAAAACGGAATAAGTATCAAAAATTCCTCCCGAACAAGCACAAGCACCTACTGAAAGCACCCAACGAGGCTCTGCCATTTGAAGATATACTTGTTTCAAAACGGGTCCCATTTTCTTGGAGATTGTCCCCATCACCATCAAAACATCCGCCTGACGTGCTGAAAAAGATAATCTCTCTGCACCAAAACGTGAAATATCGTAGTGTGCTGCAGCCGTAGACATAAATTCGATACCACAACATGAGGTAGCAAATGGCAGTGGCCAAAGTGAATTGGCACGGGCAAGACCCACTAAATCATCTAATTTTCCAGCGAAGAAACCTTGTCCTTCAAGCCCATCGGGGGCATCTACTGTATTTATTTTTCTATCGCTCATTTTGTCGGTTGGTTATTGGTTATTAGTTACTGGTTGGGCGGCGTACCGCTATTGGTGTATCCAGCACCTAAAATAACTCATATAAACCAAAATCTGAATATTTTAAGTATTCTCTAAACGCCATGTTTTGGAGAAAAGTTTTGTTATTTTTTTAGAGAAATTTCTTACTAATTACCAATAACTAATCACCAGTAACTAATAACTACTTCTCCCAAGTTAAGACGCCTTTCTTAATCACGTAAATAAAACCTGCCAATAATAAACCCATAAACACCAACATTTCGAGGAACATATCTACGGCAATACCTGATGGTGATTTTACCCAACCCATAAAATTAACAGCCCAAGGATACATAAAGATAATTTCTACATCGAAAAGTACGAAAAGAATAGCTACCAAGAAATATTTTACTGAAATTGGGGTACGGGCATCTCCTATTGACTCAATTCCACATTCAAAAGCATCGTCTTTTAATTTACTATGACGTTTTGGTCCAAGCCAGTGCGTTGCCAACATCGTTGCTACAATAAAAGCCAATGCTGCTCCTAATTGTACAATGATTGGAAGGTAGTCTGAGGGTTGATTATTCATAATTTTGTTTGAATTTATTTTCGTAAGTCCTTAGTTATTAAGTCATAAGTCTTTTTACGACATTTCTTTTATTACTACACTCTTATTCTGTTGATTGAAATTATTCGCAATTTACTCATAAAATTTTGTTTGCGATATTATTTTAGGCTTAAATCTTATCCAAAATCTTCTTAATCATTTCCTGAAAATATACACCGTTCTGTACTCCGTACCAATTCATTACTCTGGTTTCGTAGGAATTTAGGTCATAATGGCGGTCGTGAGTGATGTATCCTATGTAACCTCCGTTGAAACTGGTGATGATGAGATTCAAGTTTCGGTTTCGAGCCGTTGTGATGATTTCTGGCATCAGTTCGCCCGAATAATCGCAGGGTGTTCCAATCATTACATTTTTGCCAATTTTTAAGGCTTTTATTTCGGCTGGATAATCGCCAAAAAGGGTCTTAAAAACCCAAGGTCGAAATCGCCAATTTTGGGCAAATCGTACCTGTGGCTCACGTAAAGAAAGATTAAAAGTTGAGAGCGATAATTGATTGATAGTTGAAACTTTAATATTGCCAATTTCCTTCAAAATCTTAGCAGAAAGCCCTTTTGATAGGTTTTTCATCTGAACAAAATCATTTTTCAATTCTTCTCCAACGGGTCCTGAACTTCCCACTGAACCTGCCATATAGGATGCAAAATATCCCTTTTGGTTTAATGTCTCGACCAACTCACCAGGGTAGTCGGCGGAGAGGAAATTTTTGTCTGCATTTAGGGTTGTTGCATGAGCTGAAAAGGTGGTCAAAATTGCTGTTTCGCCCGTCTGTTTTTCAATTTTTAGCACTCTGATAAAAGGGTCAGTTGTGCCTAATTTATCTCCTACTAAACGATTGAAAACCAGTTCTTTGGCATTGATTTCTGCGTAACCAATTTTGGCAGAAACAAGGTTTTGATTGGCTTTTCTGATGGCTTCCAAGACCTTGTCAGCAATGTGATTTACGATGGATTGATCATATTTTCCCGCAAATAACTCCCCAACTGAATTTTTGCCCCAAGCTCCTAAGCTGTTGTGGGTATGCGTTGTGCCTACATACACCTGCGACCAGTCGAAGCCGATAGTTTTTAGTTTTTCTTTCAATAAAATCGTTACTTCAGGCGGGAAAATCAAGAGGTCACAACTGACGATGGCAATTGGTTTCTTGGCATTTGAAAGCACAATGGCTCGCACATAAACGGAGTCATGAATGGATTGATATGGTTTACCTTCACGGTCGCCATAGCCAGCGGTAGGTGTTGGTTTTGAAGGAGTTAGATTGACTTTTGTCCAACCAGCCTTTAAATTTCGAGAGGTATCAATAGCAGGTTTCCAGTTATCAAGCAAAGTATTCATTTCCTGAAAATAACTCATTTCACGATAATCAGTTCTATCAACGGGGACAATAGTAAAGGCTAAGAAAATTAGGATTATAACGACTAAACCTAAAAGAATTTTGCCGATGATTTTGAGGAATTTCATGGAATGATTTTTTAGCGATGTTAAACAAATTTAAGGGGTAATTCTTTATATTTGTGAATATTGACTTGAATAATTTGTTTCTAACAATCAGGGAAAATTTTAGTTAAAATCTTAACAATTTCTTTTCATCAAATTAAAAATCATTACATTTAAACCTAAAAGCTTCATCATGAAAAAAGAAGAATTTATGCAAAGAGCCATTGATTTATCCATCGAAGGCAGTTCAAAAGACAAGGGAGGACCATTTGGGGCGGTGGTAGTGAAAAATGGCAAAATCGTAGGAGAATCCTACAACCGAGTAACCTCCACCAATGATCCAACGGCACACGCCGAAGTGATGGCAATACGTGATGCCTGTAAGAATTTGGAAACTTTTGATTTGTCGGACTGTGAAATTTATACATCCTGCGAACCTTGCCCTATGTGTTTAGGGGCAATTTACTGGTCGAGAGCCAAGAAAATTTATTACGGAAATACTCGGGAAGATGCTAAAAAGACGGGTTTTGATGATTCCTTTATTTATGATGAAATTCCCTTGCCACTTTCAGAGCGTAAGATTGAAATGGTGCAAATGGGACATCAGGAAGCCTTGCACGTTTTTGATTTGTGGGACAAGAATGAGAAGAAAATAAAATATTGAAAAGTGATGAGTTATAAGTGATGAGTTTTTTATCCCCCCTTTTCACTCATCTCTCATCACTCACAATTTATCACTAATTAAAATTATGCTAATCAGAATCGTTAGAATGACTTTCCGAGAGGATAAAGTAGAAGAGTTTTTGGAAATTTTCAATCGTTCAAAACACCAAATTAGGGCTTTTGAAGGCTGTCTGCATCTGGAATTTTTACGGGATAAAAATACCCCAAATATTATGCTGACCTATAGCCATTGGGTTTCGGAAGAACACCTAAATGCTTATCGTGATTCCCTCCTATTCAAAACCACTTGGGTGGCTACCAAAGCCCTTTTTGCGGATAAACCTGTGGCTTTTTCATCGGAGCAAGTAGAGGTTTTGTAAAGATTTTGGCATTTGCTATCAATAGTTAACGTTCTATTAAACCCCTATCCTATCCATAGTCAAATATTTCAAAATAACATTTTCGGCAAAAGTACCTGAAAAAAGGCGTAAAAATACCTGTTTGTAAAAATGGGTATTTTTGCCCTTCTATACTTTTCAAAAATCTACCAACTTTGTATCACTCAAACGAATTGAGTCGTGCAAATCTGCCACACGTTATTTTGCGGATACTAACACATCAAAACAATTAAAAAATGGCAACATCAGTTGGTAAATTTAGTCTTCACAACGGAGGCGGTTTCGTAGTATCAATCTCTTTTGATTACTTGGATGAAAATCTCCAAAAGCAACGTTCACAGAGTGGTTCAAACTTTCCGTTGGGACAAACTCAAACCGTTGACCCAGGTTCTTTGGGTGTTCCAGACGGTTCAACATTATGGCTTCATGCCGATGTAGTTTGGGGTACGGATAATGTTGCTTCACAAGGTTTTATCTATGAATCGGGGAATGGAGCAACTGCCAATTACACCATTACAGGAACGACCCTGAACAATACGATGGGGTTAATCAATGTAGGAAACTAAGCCGTATTTAATTCAAAAAGCCTTCCAGCGTTAATTTGGAAGGTTTTTTTATGCTTTCCCACCAAAAATTCCCTACATTTATCCCCATCAACAAATAAAATCCACATGAAAAAACTCCTAATCCTCCTCCTGACGGCACAAACCATTTTTGCCCAAGAAATGCCTCGTATATTACCCTTGAAAGACCGAGCCATCGTGCAGGACCAATTGTTAGAAGAACGTTTCAAGACCATTTTGCCCTCGCTGATGCGTAAACAGGGCATTGATATGTGGCTCATCATTGCCCGTGAATACAACGAAGACCCCATCATCAAAACAATGTTGCCCTCAACGTGGCTCAACGCCCGCCGCAGGACTATCTTGTTAATTTATGACAAAGGCGAAAAGGACGGTTTGGAATGTTTGGCGGTTGCTCGATATAATGTGGGAAGTATTTTCAAATCCGCTTGGAAACCCGAAGAAGAACCCAATCAATGGAAACGACTTTCGGCTTTGATTGAGGAGCGAAATCCGAAGAAAATTGCCCTTGATATTTCCGAACAATACGCCCATTCCGATGGACTTTCACATTCTGAATATGTGGCTTTGATGAAAAATATCTCGCCCAAAATGCAGGAAAAGGTCATTTCGAGCGAAAAACTGTCAGTCGGTTGGCTCGAAACCCGCACACCCCGTGAAATTGCCCTTTACGAAACTCTCGACCGAATTACGCACCAAATCATCAATGAGGCATTCTCTGAAAAGGTCATCATCCCAGGCGTAACCACTACCGAAGACGTAGTTTGGTACTTGCGAGAAAGGGTTGCCGACTTGAAATTGGATACTTGGTTTCACCCCACTGTGGACGTACAACGTGCCGACATCAAGCTATATGGATTCGACAATAAACCTGAGCAACAAGTCATTCTGCCAGGCGATTTACTTCATTGTGATTTTGGCATTACTTACCTCCGCCTCAATACCGATGTGCAGGAATTAGCCTATGTCCTACGTCCCGAAGACACGGACATTCCCGACTATCTGACTAAAGCTTTTGCCGCAGGAAATCACCTTCAAGATATTATGACGGGCTTTTTCAAGGTCGGTATTACGGGCAACCAAATCTTGGCACTTTCTCTCCGAAAAGCTGAACAGGATGGCGTAGTGGCACAAATTTACTCGCATCCCGTGGGTTATCATGGTCATGCGGCGGGTCCCGCAATCGGGATGTGGGATATGCAAGGTGGCGTGCCAGGTAATGGCGAATATCCCCTTAATGAAAACACCGCC